>NZ_QMIN01000007.1:0-2523 GCF_003287795.1 Actinomyces sp. Z5 | reverse complement strand
GGGGTCGACCCCGCCGGCGCCGGCGTTGGCGCCGGCGGGCCGGTCCTGGCCGGCGTCCTGCCCCGGTTCGGGCTCGGAGCCCTCCTCCGGGCGCTTGTCCGGGTCGGTGCTCACTTGGCGTCCTCGTCGTCAACGATCTCGGCGTCCACGACGTCGTCGTCCTCGGCGGAGGACTGCGCCTGGGAGGCTCCGGCATCGGCGGCCTGGGCGGCCTGCTCGGAGGCGTACAGGGCCTGACCGATCTTCTGGGAGACCTCGTTCAGCTTCTCCTGCGCGGCCTTGACCGGCTCGATGTCAGTGCCCTCGAGGGCCTTCTTGAGCTCGTCTACGGCGGCGGAGACCTCGGAGTTGACGTCCTGCGGCAGCTTGTCCTTGTTCTCCTTCAGCAGCTTCTCGATGGAGTAGGCCTGCTGCTCCGCCATGTTGCGGGTCTCGGCCTCCTCGCGGCGCTTCTTGTCCTCCTCGGCGTGGGCCTCGGCCTCCTTGACCATGCGGTCGATGTCCTCCTTGGGCAGGGCGGAGCCGCCGGAGATGGTCATCGACTGCTCCTTGCCGGTGCCGCGGTCCTTGGCGGAGACGTGCACGATGCCGTTGGCGTCGATGTCGAAGGAGACCTCGATCTGCGGGATGCCACGGGGGGCCGGGGCGATGCCGGTCAGCTCGAAGGTGCCCAGCGGCTTGTTGTCGCGGGCGAACTCGCGCTCGCCCTGGTAGACCTGGATGAGGACGGAGGGCTGGTTGTCCTCGGCGGTGGAGAAGACCTCGGAGCGCTGGGTCGGGATGGCCGTGTTGCGCTCGATCAGCTTGGTCATCACGCCGCCCTTGGTCTCGATGCCGAGGCTCAGGGGCGTGACATCGATGAGCAGCACGTCCTTGCGGTCGCCCTGGATCACGCCGGCCTGCAGGGAGGCGCCGACGGCGACGACCTCATCGGGGTTGACGCCCTTGTTGGGCTCCTTGCCGCCGGTCAGCTCGCGCACCACCTCGGTGACGGCGGGCATGCGGGTGGAGCCGCCGACCAGGACCACGTGGTCGATCTCGGACAGGGAGACGCCGGCGTCCTTGATGACGTTGTGGAACGGCACCTTGGTGCGCTCGAGCAGGTCCGCGGTCATCTCCTCGAAGTGGGAGCGGGTCAGGCGCTCGTCGAGGTGGATGGGGCCGGCCTCGCTCATGGACAGGTACTGCAGGTTGATGTCGGTGCTCATCGCGCTGGAGAGCTCCTTCTTGGCCTGCTCGGAGGCGTCACGCAGACGCTGCATGGCGATCTTGTCCTTGGACAGGTCCACGCCGGACTTGTCCTTGACCTGCTTGACCAGCCAGTTGACGATGCGGGCGTCCCAGTCGTCGCCGCCCAGGCGGTTGTCGCCGTTGGTGGCGCGCACCTGGATGGTGGAGAAGCCGTCCTCGTCCTTGCCGACCTCCAGCAGGGAGACGTCGAAGGTGCCGCCGCCCAGGTCGAAGACCAGGATGAGTTCGTCCTCCTTGCCCTTGTCCAGGCCGTAGGCGAGGGCCGCGGCGGTGGGCTCGTTGACGATGCGGTCCACGGTCAGGCCCGCGATGGTGCCGGCCTCCTTGGTGGCCTGACGCTCGGCGTCGTTGAAGTAGGCGGGGACGGTGATGACGGCGTTGGTGACGCTCTCACCCAGGTAGGCCTCGGCGTCGGCCTTCAGCTTGGCCAGGATGCGGGCGCTGATCTCCTGGGCAGTGTACTTCTTGCCGTCGATGTCGACGGTCCAGTCGGTGCCCATGTGGCGCTTGACGGAGGAGATGGTGCGCTCGACGTTGGTGACCGCCTGGCGCTTGGCGACCTCGCCGACCAGCACCTCGCCGGACTTGGAGAAGGCAACGACGGACGGCGTGGTGCGCCCGCCCTCCGCGTTCGGGATGATGGTGGGCTCGCCGCCCTCGAGGACGGCGATGGCGGAGTTGGTGGTTCCGAGGTCGATGCCGACGGCACGTGCCATGGGTGCTCCTTGATGTCTCGTGGTGTTGAAGTTGAGTGGTATACACTCAGGATCATGGTTGAGCGTGGCCTTGTCAACTCCACGCGCCGCGACCTTGAGTCTGATGGGCTCAACCCTGCATGGGGCGGTTCTATTCCAGAGCCGCCCACCGTGACTCGGGTTACTCCGGGCACCTGAATACGACCCATACGCCGCCCGACTACCACCCGGATGTGGCCCGAGTACCCGCCGCGCCGCGATCGGTAGAGGTTACGTGCCCAGATCCGTAGATATGGCGCTTATGGGGCTCTTCCGGTTTGAGGGTGTGGCTGGTGGTGTGTTCTGGTCGGCGGTCGGCTGCTTGTTGTGACGGTAGGTGGGGTGGGGCATGCGCCGTAGGCACTTCCCGTGGAAAGCGAGGCGGACGGTTCGTATGTTTAGTTGACGGTTCGGCACTTGGCACTGACGCTTCGGCATGAACGGCGACGGTTCGTACCTGGGGATGCCTGTGTTGTCTCATGACTTCTGGGACTGTTGGATCTCATGACATCTGGGAGTGTCAGAAGTAGTGAGATTC
>NZ_QMIN01000075.1:0-1443 GCF_003287795.1 Actinomyces sp. Z5 | reverse complement strand
CTGTGTTGTCTCATGACTTCTGGGACTGTTGGATCTCATGACATCTGGGAGTGTCAGAAGTAGTGAGATTCTGGGGCGGTGTGGGTGGGGTTGGGTTGGGGGATGGGTTATGCAGTTTCGCCGTTCAAGCGTCAG
The DNA here is from genome assembly GCF_003287795.1 of Actinomyces sp. Z5. Classification (NCBI taxonomy): domain Bacteria; kingdom Bacillati; phylum Actinomycetota; class Actinomycetes; order Actinomycetales; family Actinomycetaceae; genus Actinomyces; species Actinomyces sp. Z5. The sequence goes on along the minus strand of NZ_QMIN01000075.1, from coordinate 1,308 downwards.
CGCATCATTGAGTTTGACTCGCGGGTTGCGGGTGTGAGCGTGGAGGAGTTCTGCCGGCAGGTGGGGGTCTCGAAGTCCTCGTTCTACCGGATCCGTAAGCGGGCCAAGCAGGAGGGACCGGGGGCGGCGCTGGTCGCCCGTTCCAGGGCGCCGCTGCACCCGGCGCGCCGTTGGGATGAGCGGGTTGATGAGCGTATCGCCCAGGTACGCCGGGAGCTGGTTGCCGATGGGAAGGATGCGGGTGCGTGGTCGGTGTGGTGGGTGCTGTCCGGGGCGGGGGCCAACCCGGCCCCGTCGCGGGCGACTATTGCCAGGCGCATGCGGGCCATGGGGCTGGTGGTTCCGGCGCCACGCAAGCGCCCGCGGGTGTCTTTCAAGCGGTTCACGCGTACCAGTGCTAACGAGCTGTGGCAGCTGGACGGTATCGAGTGGCGCATCCAGGGGCGTGTGGTGACCATCTACCAGGTCATCGATGACTGCTCCAGGGTGCTGGTGGCGCTCAAGGCGGCCTGGGGCGGGGAGACGCATGAGGCCACCCGCCAAATCCTGTCCGAGGCCTTCGACTCCTGGGGGCGGCCCGCAGCCATCCTGACCGACAACGGCAGGGCTTTCAACACTCACCGCACCACCGGATTCGGGCGGACAGAGAGGTGGCTCGCGTCGCTGGGGATCCGTCCGATCAGCGGCGCCATCGGTCACCCACAGACCCAGGGCAAGGTCGAAAGCTCCCATAAGCCCCTCCAGCTGTGGCTGGAAGCGCACCCCTACACCACCCTGGAGGACCTCAACACCGGCCTGGAGTGTTTCACCGCCTACTACAACACCGAGCGCCAGCACCAGGGGCTGGGGATAGCCATAACCCCCATACGCGTGTGGCACCAGGTCCCCCGGGCCCTGCCCAACCCCTCCCCGATCAACCTTGACGCGCTATCCGGGCCGGTGCCGCTGAGCCTGCCGCAGGCAGCCAGCACCGACCCGGCCATCACCAGCAGACAGGCCCTGAGCAACGGGACCGTGACCTACAAGGGCCGGATCATCTACGTCGGTTCCTTCATGGCCGGCCAGAGAATCGAGTTCCGCCAGTACCCCACCCGTCTGGACCTTTACGACCAGGCCGGAACACACTTCGCCGCGATCCCCTGGCCCCAGCCCACCCAGGCACAGACCCACAGCCGGGCCACCATCAACGCTTCCAAACCACCCAACAGAATCATCAGCAGGCCACCCCGCTCACCCCGCTCCCAACCGTCCCAAAACCCATGAGACTCAACCGTCCCAGAAGTCATGAGACTCAACCGTCCCAGAAGT
>NZ_QMIN01000074.1:0-1053 GCF_003287795.1 Actinomyces sp. Z5 | reverse complement strand
TGCGCTGGCCGGAGGCCCGGGCCGGAGCGGTGGGTTTGCACGCAAGGGCCATCCGGTCAGGCCTGCCTGAATCCCGGTTTTCCCCGGAAATACGCGGAAGATGCTTCTGGGCCCGATTCCGGTGGCATCGCTCCAGTGTGCAACGAGGGGGTCGTTGCACACTGGAGCACTGTCATGACACCCGGGCCGCGGGCCAGATCCGCGCGATCACGCGGATTCCGCCATGGTGCTCACTCCTCGAGTGTGCGGACTCATCGCAGGGGCCCGAACAACGCCACCGAACACCCACACCCGCCCGTACCGCATCCTCAAACCGGAAGAGCCGGTGAGGCTTTTCGGGTTTGAGGGTGTGGTGCCTTGGTGGTGCGGGCCTTCGCGGCGCCGCAGCCTTGGGGGCGCTGGGACTGTGGGGCCGCAGGACGCGTTGGGTGCGCCCCTTCGGCGTAGTAGACGGCGTGCCACTCGGGCGTTCGGCGCCGGGTCGGTGGCGGCTCCCAGCTCACCCTTGCCGAGGACACCGACGCGGTATTGGATGGGCGTATGAGTAGGACGGATGCCAACGCCCTCGTCGGGCGAGTACTCGCGGAGGTGCCGCCCTTCCTGCTGGTAGGGCTCGGAGGGCTACTGCGGGTCTCGGACGGTCCCCTGTGGGCGGCGAGTCTGCTGGTCCTTGGCGGAGTGCTGTGGCAGGTGCTGGTGCTGGCGAAGACTCGCGCTGAGAGCGACACCGGTGGGGTCCGGATCAACAACCTGGGGCGACTGGCGGTGATCGCACTGCTGCTTCTGCTCGGCAATTGGGGTGCCTTGACCGGCGGGTTGGCCTTGCTGGCCCTGTTCCTGGGGGTGTGCGTGGCCCTGCGGTGCTGGCGCTTCCCCGACGGTCCGCGGCCGGTACGACGGCGCGAGTTCAATCCCCTGCGGGGCGTATAGGCCCGCGTCGCCCGGACACGTCCGGCCGTGCCTGCCGACGCGCCTACGCGACGCCGCTAGACAGGACCCCGGTCCGGTCACGACGACGGCGGGCCGTCTCCTGCGAGTGCAGGAGGCGGCCCG
>NZ_QMIN01000073.1:37359-79711 GCF_003287795.1 Actinomyces sp. Z5 | reverse complement strand
AACACTAACCAACCCGTCCGCCCCGAGCCGGTGCCCCGCCCCGAGTCGCCGCCCGGCACGGTGCGGGCCGCCCCCGGAACCCACACGGTTCCGGGGGCAACCCGTTTGTCCCGGGCTTCGGCGTCGGCCGAGCAGTTGGCGACGTCGTGGCCGTGGTCCGCGGACCGCGGCCACGACGGGGCACTCAGATGTCTTCTAGTGCGGCACCCTTCGTCTCGCGGGCGAACAGGTAGACCACGCCACCCAGGAACAGCAGCACCGCGAAGATGATGAAGGGCAGGAACACCACTTCCGGGCTGAGCTCCGAGGAGCCCACCAGGGCACCGACGAAGTAGGGGCCGACGACCTTGGCAATCGCGCCGATCCCGTACCCCAGGCCGAGGCCGGTGGAGCGGGCCTCCGTGGGGAACTGCTCGCCGCCGAAGGCGTTGAGGATGCCGAAGGCGCCGTCGCCGAACATCATGACGATGAAGATTCCGGCGAAGAACACGTAGCCGGCGTTGCCGATCTCTCCGCCGGAGGAGACCATCCGTGTGGAGAAGGCGGCGATCAGGGCGCCGACGGCACCGATCATGCCGCAGCCGAACATGGTCCAGCGCCGTCCGATCTTGTCGGAGATCCAGGCCGATCCCAGGCGGCCCAGCAGGTCACCGAGAGATACGAACATGAACAGGGTCGCCACGGCGCCCGCAGAGAATTTGAACGACTGCCCCAGCAGCGTCTGTCCCCAGGACTGCACCGTGAAGGAGCCCATGATGAAGCAGAAGGATCCGACCGCGACCACCAGCAGCTGCTTGGGGTACTTCTTGAAGATGACCGAGTAGGACGCCGACGAGGTCTCCTTGATGTCGGGCAGATCGGCCACCTGCTCCATGGGGATCTCCATGGCCCACGCGTAGGCCTCCTTGGCCTCCCGGTCACGCCCGCGGGACTGCAGGAAGCGCGGCGACTCGGGAATGATGCGCGCCCAGGCGAGCAGCACGATGGGGATGCAGCCGACGGCGATCAGTCCGCGCCAGCCGAGCGCATCGCCGAAGTACTTGGTCACCAGCCCGCCCAGGAAGATACCGGCCGGAATGAACACGCTCGTGAGCCCGGCCAACAGGCCGCGCTGCTTGGCGGGTACGAATTCCTGCACGAAGGGCACGGAGGTGATGTTGAGGCCTCCGACGCCGAAGCCCACACCGGTGCGCAGGATGGCCAACAGAATCCAGCCGTTTACCGGGGTGAAGGCGGAGCCAGCGGTGAAGACCACCAGCACCACGATGCACCAGATGAAGGCGGCCTTGCGACCGAACACGTCCGCCAGTCGGCCCCAGGTAATGGAGCCGAGGACCGTGCCCAGGCCGGAGCCGGCGAGGATCACGCCGGAGTGGAATCCGGTCAGGTTCCAGCCCGGAGTCTCGATGAGGAGGTTGATGATGAAGCCGATTAGGAACATGTCGAAGAACTCCGACACGTTGCCCACGATCGCCATGCCGATCAGCGACTTCTGGTGACCGGTGAGGTGATGATTGTCGATTTGTTCAGGGGCGGTCTTCCCCCGCGGCGCCGCAGGCGCCGTTGCTTGTGTACTCATTTCAATCCGATCTTGTCGATTGAGCAGACGTTTGATTAGGGGCCGGCCGCCGGGCGGCTGTGCGCCGCCCGGCGGTGCGGTCGATTTGCTCAGCGGACGATGTCCGAGCTCTGCAGGGTCTGCAGCTCGCCGGGACGCACGTGGGTCAGGTCGCCGTGGTGCGTCAGCGCGATCTGGGCGACCTTGGTGCCCATCTGGATGCCCTTCTCGACGTCGCCGTCGAGCCAACCGTGCAGCGTGCCGGCGACGAAGGAGTCACCTGCCCCGGGCCGGTCGATCACCGGGACGGAGTGGATCTCGAAGATGCGATCCTTCTCCGCCGTCGACAGGTAGGTACCGGCGCGGCCGTCGGTGGAGACCACCGTGGGCACGCCCATCTCCTCGCGCAGGGCGTGGCAGGCCTGCACGTCCGGCTTGTCGATGCCGAACACCACCCGGGCGTCCGTACGCGAACAGAACAGGATCGAGGACTGGCGCGCGATCGGCTCGAGGGTCTCGCGTGCCTGCTCGCCGGTCCACAGCAGGGAGCGGAAGTTGACGTCCAGGGCGACGTCCACGCCCCGCTCGACGGCGGCGTCGGCGAAGTAGCGCACCACCCGGGCGGTCTCGGGGGTGAGCGCCGCCGTGATGCCGGTGAGGAAGACGACGCGGGTGTCCAGCAGGGCATCCCAGTTGAACTCCTCCGGCGTGATGGTGCGGAAGGGCGTGTGCAGCCGGTCGTAGGTCACCTTGCCCGGCAGCGGGAACTCGCCCGGTTCGAGGAAGTACAGGGCCACCCGGCCCTCCTCCGTCATCACCGTGTGACGGATGTCCACGCCGACGGCGGAATACTCCAGGGCGATGCGGTCGGCCAGCTCACCCTTGGGCAGCTTCGACGCCCAGGCGGTTGAGCGGCCGAGCTCGCTGAGCAGTCCGGCGACGTTGGCTTCGGAGCCGGCAGCGGTCATGCGCAGTGAGCGGGCTGTGGACAGCCGTTCGCCACGCTCACAGGTGAGGCGGATCTGCCCCTCACCGATAGTGGTCAGGTCGTACGTCATTGTTCGGTCTTTCTGGTTGACTGTGTGTGGCCGCGAATGGGCGGCGCTGCGGCTGCCTGTCTGGCTGCAGCCGTAGGGGTTCTCGAAGACGGTCAGGGGATGACGGCGTGTGTGCCGCGTGCGGCTCGCGTTGCGAGTCGTCTGATGATGCTCAGGGCCTCTGAATGGCGATGCCGGCGCCGGCGGCCTTGCCCTCAATGAACTCGCGTGCGGCCACGCAACGGGCGACGGAGTCGGGCGCGTCGTCGTTCCACATCTCAATCATGAGCCGACCGGTCCAGTGCTGGGCGGCGAGCAGCTGGAAGGACTTGTCCCAGTCGACGATGCCGGTGCCCATCTCCACCCGCCGAGGCTCGCCGCGGCGCACATCCTTGGCGTGCATGGCCACCATGTGCCCGCGGCCCGCCTCCAACTCGACGGCGGGGTCAAGCCCCTGCTCGGCGATGTTGCCGAGGTCGGGGTAGACCTGCAGGTAGGGGGAGCCGACGGCGTCGACGAACTCCATGGCCTTGCGGATCGAGGTTACGTCGGTGCCGTCGACGTTCTCGATCCCCATCACCACCCCGAGGCGAGAGGCGAGGGGCACGGCGTCGGCGAGCAGCTGGCCGTACCAGCGTTCGGCGTCCGGGTGGGGGTCCTCGTAGTAGGCGTAATAGCCCGCGATCTGGATTACGGGCGCCCCCAGTTCGTGGCACAGTTCCAGGCCGCGGGCCATGACCTCGCGGGCCCGACGCCGTACCTCGGGGTCGGCCGAGCCCGGGCCTATGCGCCGGTGCACCGACAGGCACACCCCGCCGATGCCGGTGCCGACCGACTCGGCGGCCTCACGTACCATGCGGCACTGGCGTGGCCCCCACTCGAGGCGGGCCTCCCGCTCCGGGGACTCGTCGACCGACAGGTCCAGGAAGGAGTAGCCGGCCTGCGGCACCTGGGCGAGGAAGCCCGCCCAGTCGTCGGGGGTGGCCAGCGGGTTGCCGACCAGGGCCTTCTCGTAGATGCCCAGGCGGATACCGTCGTCGAGGGAGGTCACGCTCATGACCACACCTCGTCGATGGCGTCGCGCAGCGCAGATGCGGCGGCGGCCGGATCCTCGGCGCCGACGATCGAGCGTCCGGCGATGACGATGCCGACCCTGCGGCCCGCGAAGGCCGGCAGGTCCGCCACGTTGATGCCGCCGGTGACGGTGACCGTGAAGCCGATGTCCGCCAGCTCGTCGACCCGGTCCATGTCCTCGGCCTTCCAGGACAGGTCGCCGGAGGCCTCGCGGTCGCGGGACCGTTTGACAATGACGTGCTGGACGCCGGCGGCGCGCCAGGCGCGGGCCCGCTCCGGGTCGTACCACTCGTCGGCCAGCTCCACCTGTACCTCGCCGTCGAACTCGGCGGCGACCTTGCAGACCTGCTCGATGGTGGTCATGGAGGCGCCTGCCACGCAGGAGACCAGGTCCGCGCCGGCCTCGAAGGCGAGGCGGGCGATCTTGGCGCCCGCCTCCGCGATGCGCACGTCGGCGAGGATCTGCTTGTCCGGGAACAGGGCGCGAATGTTGCGCACCGCGTGGTAGCCCTCGCACAGGATCAGGATGGTGCCGCACTCGATGACGTCGACGTACGGCGCCGCCTGCTGCAGGGGGCCCAGCGCGCTGGGCTGGTCCAGGGTGTCCAGGGCGATCTGGAGCCTGGGCGTGTTGCGGGGTTCGCTCATTTCAACTCGCCTCGCTCAGTCGGCCAGGGGCTCGAATGCGAAGAACGTGGCGGCGTTGTTCACCAGCAGGTCCTGGACGTAGTCGGGGTCGAAGCCCTCGTCGTCGATCAGGCGCGGGCAGAACACCGCCGGGTCGTAGTCGATCCCGGAGACCGAGCCGTAGGCCTTCTGGTAGGAGGCCTTGCCCGAGTCGGTGCCGAGCAGGATCTGCTTGCCGTAGCCCTTCTCACCGAGCACCTTGAGCAGGTTGACGCGGGCGTTGTCCGGCACGTACTTGATGCGGTTGGTGCCGTCCAGCTCCACGTAGGCGCCGAGCTTGGTGATCTGCTCCTGGATCCACGGGTCCCAGTTGCGCTGGATGTGGCCGATGGCGATCTTCTCCGGGGCCACACCCTGCTCGATCAGGAAGCGGGCCTGCTCGGGGCCGCAGGTGCCGGCGGTGACGTGGGTGTTGACGGGCGCGCCGGTCTCCTTAGAGGCGATGGCGACGGCCTTACCGGTCTTGACCTCCCAGTCGGTGATCTTGCCGTAGGCGGTCGCCCACTTGATGACGCCGGCGCGCACGTCGGTGCGCTTGACCAGCGGTCCCATGTAGTCATTGGCGTCCACGCCTTCGACGATGTCGGCGATCAGCAGGTCGGCGATCTCGTTGACGGTGTACTGGTTGACCCAGGACTGGCGCCACTCGAGGTAGACCTTCTGCTGGTGGAAGCCGGTGGCCTGAATGACCTGCAGGTCGGGGACCCGCTCGACGACGCGCTTCAGCTTGAGCACGCCGCGGCCGGAGGACGCCGGGCACATGTCCACGATGGTGGCGGTGGGGGCGAAGCGCTTGGAGGCGTCGACGAAGTAGCCAGCCTCCTCGACCGCCTTGTCCTCGTCGTCCAGGAGGTGGTCGGGGTCGATGTAAACCTCGCCCGCGCCGACGCGGATGAGGTGGTCGTGGGCGTTGACGACGCCGAGCGTGGACGGGTCGACGTCGCCGTGAATGGTGCGGACGATTGCCATGGGGGTTCTCCTTCGAACGGATGAGCGATGTACTGCACACCGGGCGGTATCTGTGCCGGCAGGTGCCGGCGAGAGTTGGCTGTAACCACCGGCCCTCACCGCCGCGGTGGCTTCACGCTAAGGCGGGACGATGCCACCCCCAAGGGCGTGTGCTGCACATCCGTGCATCCTTACCTCAGGGCGGGTGGCCTTCATAACCTGTTTGCCTACGCCTAATTGAGGTGAAAGCTAGGTTATCTGGCTGTAAGATGCAATTATGTGCGCAACCTTGGATCGCGAACACGCGCGGCTGCTGCTGGACATCGCCCACCTGTACTGGGACAAGGACCTCAGTCAGGACGAGATCGCCGAGCGCCTGGGCTACTCGCGCTCCACGGTCTCACGCAAGCTGACCGAGGCCCGCCGAGTCGGGATCGTTCAGGTGACGGTCGCACACCCCATCGAGCGGCTGATGGCGTTGGAGGAGGAGCTCACCTCCGCCTTCGGCCTCAAACAGGCTCGCGTCACCGAGGTGTCCCGTCCGTTCGTTCCCGGCGTCACCCCCGACGTCGCCCGGGCCGCGGCGGAGCTGCTGGTTGAGCACTGCGGCCCGCGGTCGGTGATCGCGGTGTCCAACGGGCGGGCCGTGGCCGCCGTCGTGCATCAGATGCCCGAGCGCACCTGGCCCACCTCGACGGTGGTGGCGATGATCGGCTCGGCGGGGGAGTCCTACGACCTCGGCGACGGCGGCGACGTGTGCCGCAACCTGGCCATGCGGCTGGGCGGTCGCTACCGGTCGCTGACCGTGCCGCTGGTCTTCGACTCGCTGAACCTGGCGCGCGCCGTGCGCCAAGAGGACCAGGTCGCCACCACGCTGGAGTTGGCCGCCCGCAGCGACGTCGCCCTGACGGGCATCGGCGCGGTGGGGGAGTCCACCAGCCCGTTGCTGCGCAAGTGGATGACGCCGCAGGTGGTGCGCGAGTGCCGCCGGCGCGGCGCGGTTGCACACGTGTGCGGGCACCACCTGGACGCCGAGGGACGACACGTGCCCACGGCGCTGTGCGAGCGCACCCTGTGCATGGAGCCCGAGCGCCTCAAGGGGATTCCCTTCGTCGTCGGCGTGGCCGCGGGCGAGGAGAAGGTGACCGCGATCCGCGCGGCCCTGCGCGGCGGCTACCTCTCCGCGCTGGTCACCGACGAGGTCACCGCCCGCGCGGTACTCGAGGGAAACTGAGCGTCTAACCTGGGGGCGCGGCGGAACTGTCAAAATCGATGCCAAAGGCCGCTGCTCACCCGGAACACCTCCGACGAAACGGCGTGGTATCAACGGTCTTCGAATGTCGCAAACGTCGATCGGCCCCGTTTGTCATCAATTGTGACAGTGATCGGCAGCCTCTCCCTGATATCACGCAGGTACTGTCCAGCCATGAGCCAGCCGCGCACGATCCAACTGTTCCTCGTTGATGGTGACCCCCGTTTCCGTATCAAGGCCACGCTGAGCAACTGGACCGGTCTGGTCTACTCCCTGCCTCGCACCTGCCTGGACAAGGATCCCGCGCGTCCAGACCTGCAGCAGACCGGCGTCTACCTGCTTTTCGGCACGAACGATGAGACCGGGGAAGCGCAGGTCTACGTTGGCCAGGCACGCGAACGAGCAAACGGCAGCGGCATGCTTGGCCGCATCTACGAGCACATACAGAGGGACGATAGCCAGGACTACTTCACGCACGTCATCGCCGTCACTACTCAGAACGACTCCTTCGGACCTACTGAAATCAGCTATTTGGAGAACCGCTTCTACCGTATGGCCGCCGATGCCGCCAGATACAAGGTCACCAACGGGAACTGCCCCTCACCGGGAAAGGTGACCGAGGAGAAAGAGGCGGAGTTGGAGGAGTTCATTGGTTACGCCCGCACGGTCATTGGGGCATTGGGATTCAAGGTGTTCGAACCCCTAGACACCACCGTGCCCGATTCTGAGCCGGACTTTGTTGACGTGCACAGGGCGGAGCGCGCTGAAGGCGTCTTTGAGCTCAGGTATAACGGAGCGTTTGCGCGCGGCCTGCAAACACCAGACGGCTTCGTGGTATTGAAAGATAGTCGGATCAACGCTGAGCTCACACCGAGCCACCCGGTCAGCATTGAAAGGCTAAGGGATCACTACGTGTACGCAATAGGGGAGGATTGGGTTACCACTGAGGACTTGCTTTTTAATAGCCCGTCTGGTGCCGCCGGGTTCGTTGGAGGCGCCTCCTTGAACGGGAGGACGGAGTGGAAGCGTGGGGGCAGGAGCCTGAAGGAGATTGAGGATTCCGAGGTCGAGAATGCCGTGCAGGAGCCCTGAGCGGTGGTCCTTCGAGTGCACCTGGGAGGGGCGACGCACCGTTTTCGATGGTGCGTCTATCGCCCGCTCGGTCGACGGCAAGATCGTAGGACTGCGCGAGTACCAGACCACCGCGCCCCTGTACGACTGGCGTGGGACTTGGCGCTGAGGCGCTGACGCCATGCCACCCGCCTCGGCGAGTTCCTTGCGCCGGCCCGTGGGGGAGTGGGGTAGACAGGTGCCATGAGCACCGCTGCTGGCCCAGACCCCTCCGCCCGCCCGCTTACGATCGCCGTCACCGGTGCCACCGGCAAGGTCGGTGGCCGTGTCGCCGAGCTGCTACACGACGCTGGCCTGCATCAGCGCCTCCTCGTGCGCAACCCGGCGAAGGCCCCCGCCTGGGCCGACGACGTCGCCGTCGCCTCCTACGGCCAGGCCGACGCCGCCGCGCAGGCCCTGCAGGGAATCGACCTGCTGTTCATGGTCTCCGCGGCCGAGAGCGCCGACCGCCTCGAGCAGCACAAGACCTTCATCGACGCCGCTTCCGCCGCCGGGGTACGGCACGTCGTCTACACCAGCTTCCTCGCCGCCGCCCCCGACGCCGCCTTCACCCTGGCCCGCACCCACCAGGCCACGGAGGAGCACCTGCGCCAGTCCGGCATGGCCTTCACTTTCCTGCGCGACTCCTTCTACGCCGACTTCATCCCCGATCTGGCCGTCGACGGCGTCATCGCCGGTCCGGCGGGCTCCGGACGCGTCGCCGCGGTCGCTCGCGCGGACGTCGCCCGCAGCGCCGCCGCCATCCTCACCGCCGCCGCGTCCGGTGACACCAGCCACGACGGCGCGACCTACGAACTCACCGGGCCCGAGGCCTTCACCCTGGCCGAGGCGGCGGCCACCATCACGGTCGTCACCGGCCGCCCCACCGTCTACCGGGACCAGAGCCTGGAGGAGGCCTACGCCTCCCGGCGCAGCTACGGCGTGCCCGACTGGCAGCTGGACGCCTGGGTGTCCACGTACACCGCCATTGCCTCCGGCGTCCTCGCCACCGTCACCGACGACGTCCGCGCGCTCACCGGGCGGACGCCACTCACGTTGGCCGAGGTGCTGCGCTGAGCAACTCAGCCCAAGCCGGACCCGATCTCACGCGGTGATCGACGTCGAGCGACGCGGCATCCTAGGCGTGGGCGTGCTGCCGGTCCGGGAGGTGACGGCCGGCCCTCCGCTGCATCACCAGCACGACCGCTCCGAACACCGCGAGGACCAGGCTGGCCGCCCACGCCGCACCCATCGGCGCGAACACCTGAAGCACGGCCGCCAGGCCGACCCATTTCGCCGACTGCTCGGACAGGCCCCACAGCGCGAACAACCCGCCTAGAAGCCCAACGAGCGCGAAGGGGATCAGCGTGGGCGTCCCGCCGTCGTAGATGAAGGCCACCCAGGTGCCGAACCCGGCGGAGCCGAGAACCGCAATGGTCAATGCGATGAGGATGAGCATGATCCGGGCGAGCAGGGATTGACGGCCCGTCTGCATGGGGCGGACGCCGGTGTGTCCAGATGTCATGGTCGGCTCCTCTGCCGGGCGGCCCGAGTCCGAGCGGCTCGAGCCTTGACTCATTGTCCGTCAAAGCGTGCGGCACGCCCAAGCGCAGGCCATCACGAACATGCGTTGCCGCCACGATCACGCGTTTTGGAGGTTTGCACGTGCCCAGCACCCGCAAACCTCCAAAACGCGTGTATCAGGGGAGAACTCGTGTGCGCGGTGTCGGCCCGGCGCGCCGCACTCGCCGGTGCGGCCGACGTTCACCGGGTGGACGCCGGCCGCACCGGCCCAGGCGCTGCGCTAACATCGCTCCGAACGACATCCTTGAAGCCCGTCCAGTGAGGCGGAGAAGGAGGTCCACGCACCGTGGCCGCAGCACAGTCCACCGGGAAGCAGATCCTCGGCGCCGCCGAGATCCAGCGCTCCCTCGTCCGCATCGCCCACGAGATCCTCGAGCGCAATCGCGGCAGCAGCAATCTGGTGCTCCTCGGCATCCCCTCCGGGGGAGTCCCGCTGGCCCAGCGCCTGGCCGCAGCCCTGGAGGTCGCCGCCAAGGAGGACGACGACCCCGCCGGCGCCCCACCGGTCGGCACCCTGGACATCACCATGTACCGCGACGACCTCGGCCGCCACCCGATCCGCGTGCCCCAGCCCACTCGCATCCCGGGGGAGAGCCTCGAGGGCCGCACCGTCATCCTGGTCGACGACGTGCTCTTCTCCGGCCGCACGATCCGCGCCGCCCTGGACGCCCTGGGAGCCATCGGCCGCGCCGACGCCGTGCAACTGGCCGTGCTGGTCGACCGCGGCCACCGCGAGCTGCCCATCCGCGCCGACTACGTGGGCAAGAACCTACCCACCTCCCGCAACGAGAAGGTGGTCGTGTCCCTGACCGAACTCGGCGCCGCCGCCGACGCCGTCACCATCGTCGATGCCGCGACCCAGGAGGCCACCCGATGAAGCACCTGCTGTCCGCCAAGGACCTGTCCCACGACGAGGCGGTGATGGTGCTCGACACCGCCGAGGCCATGGCCGCCACCCAGCGTCACGCCGTCAAGAAACTGCCCACCCTGCGCGGCAAGACCGTGGTGAACCTCTTCTTCGAGGACTCCACCCGCACCCGGCTGTCCTTCGAGGCCGCCGCCAAGCGGCTGAGCGCCGACGTCATCAACTTCTCCGCCAAGGGCTCCTCCGTGTCCAAGGGGGAGTCGCTGAAGGACACCGCCCAGACCATCATGGCCATGGGCGCAGACGCCGTGGTGGTGCGTCACTCCGCCTGCGGCGCCGCCCACCTGCTCGCCCACGCCGGCTGGATCGACGTGCCCGTGCTCAACGCCGGCGACGGCACCCACCAGCACCCCACCCAGGCACTGCTGGACGCCATGACCCTGCGCCGCTGGTACACCCCCGGCGGGCCGGCCTCCGGCTCCGCCCGCGCCGGCGACGGCAGCCCCGCCCCCCGCGGCCGCGACCTTGAAGACGCCCGCGTCATCATCGTCGGCGACGTGCTGCACTCGCGCGTGGCCCGCTCCAACGTCGACCTGCTCACCACCCTGGGCGCCCACGTCACCCTTGTGGCTCCGCCCACCCTGCTGCCGGTGGGCATGGATGACTGGCCCTGCGACGTGTCCTACGACTTCGACGCCGCCATCGCCGCCGTCGAGCCCGACGCCGTGATGATGCTGCGCGTGCAGCGCGAGCGCATGAGCGCCGCCGGCGGCGGTTACTTCCCCAGCCCCGGGGAGTACTCCCGCGGCTACGGACTAGGCGCGGTGCGCCGCGCCGCCATGCCCGAGCACGCCATCGTCATGCACCCCGGGCCCATGAACCGCGGCCTGGAGATCACCGCCGACGCCGCCGACGACCCCCGCTCGCGCGTGGTCGAGCAGGTCGGCAACGGCGTCTCCGTGCGCATGGCCGCCCTCTACCTGCTCCTCGCCGACGAAGGGAACCAGCTGTGACCGCCCACCTCCTGCCCGGGGTCCGCCCCTACGGCGAGGACCCCACCGACGTCCTCGTCATCGACGAAACCATCGCCGCCATCGGCCCCGACGCCGTCGCCCAGGCCCCCACCGACACCCACCGCCACGACGACCTGGCCGGCCTGGTGCTGCTGCCCGGGCTCGTGGACATCCACACCCACCTGCGCCAGCCCGGCGGAGAGAGCGCCGAAACCGTCTACACCGGCACCCGCGCCGCCGCCGTCGGCGGCTACACCGCCGTGTTCGCCATGGCCAACACCACCCCCGTGCAGGACAACGCCGGCGTGGTCGAGCAGGTGCTGCGCCTGGGCAACGAGGCCGGCTGGGTGGACGTCCACCCCGTCGGCGCCGTCTCGGAGGGGCTGAAGGGCGAGCACCTGTCCCAGATGGGCGCCATGGCCCACTCCGCCGCCCGCGTGCGCGTCTTCTCCGACGACGGCAAGTGCGTATCCGACCCGGTGCTCATGCGCCGCGCCCTGGAGTACGCCAAGTCCTTCGACGGCGTGATCGCGCAGCACTCCCAGGACCCCCGCCTGACCGAGGGCTCCCAGATGCACGAGGGTCGCGTCTCCGCCGAGCTCGGCCTCGCCGGCTGGCCCGCCGTCGCCGAGGAGTCGATCATCGCCCGCGACGTCCTGCTGGCGGGGCATGTCGGTTCTCGCCTGCATGTGTGCCACCTGTCCACCGCCGGCAGCGTGGAGATCATCCGCTGGGCCAAGGCCCGCGGCATCGACGTCACCGCCGAGGCCACACCCCATCACCTGCTGCTCACCGACGAGAAGGCGCGCACCTACTCGCCGCTGTACAAGGTGAACCCGCCGCTGCGCACCGCCGAGGACGTGGAGGCCGTCCGGGCGGCGCTCGCCGATGGCACCATCGACGTGGTCGGCACCGATCACGCCCCCCACCCGCGCGAGTCCAAGGACTGCGAGTGGCAGGCCGGCGCCTTCGGCATGACCGGCCTGGAGACCGCGCTGCCGATCATCATCGCCACCATGGTCGAGCCGGGCCGCATGACCTGGCGGGACGTGGCCCGGGTGCTGTCCGAGACGCCCGCCCGCATCGGCCGCCTGCACGACCAGGGTCGTCCACTGGCCGTCGGCGAGCCCGGTAACCTGACGGTGGTCGACCCGAGCGTGCGCCGCGTGGTGGACCCGGACGCCCAGTGGACACGTTCCAACAACACCCCCTACGCCGGCATGGAACTGCCCGGACGGGTCATGGCCACCTTCCTGCATGGCCGCCCGACCGTGCTGGCCGGCCGGCCCGTCGAGCAGACCGAACCGAAGGAGCATGCATGAGCGCCCCCAACCCCGCGACCCCGGCAGCGTACGGCGGCTTCACCAGCCCCGCCCTGCCCGCCGGCGCGCCGATCGAGCGCACCCCGGCGCTGCTGGTCCTGGAGGACGGCTACACCCTGGTGGGCCGCTCCTACGGAGCCACCGGCTCCACGGTCGCCGAGATCGTCTTCAACACCGGCATGACCGGCTACCAGGAGACCCTCACCGACCCCTCCTACCACCGGCAGATCGTGGTCATGACCACCCCGCACATCGGCAACACGGGCGTCAACGACGAGGACGGCGAATCCGACCGCATCTGGGTCGCCGGATTCGTGGTACGCGACCCCGCCCGCCGCGCCTCCTCCTGGCGGGCCCGCCGTGAACTCGAGTCCGACCTGGTCACCTACGGCGTGGTCGGCATCTGCGAGGTGGACACCCGGGCCCTGACCCGTCACCTGCGCGAACGGGGCGCCATGCGCGCCGGCATCTTCTCCGGCGATGCCCTGCCCGACGGCTTCGCCGAGCACCCCAGTTCCGCTCCCTCCGAGGCGGCCCTGGAGGCCTGCCTGAGCGCCGTGCGCGCCGCCCCGGCCATGGCCGGCCAGGCGCTCGCCGCCGAGGTGACCACCACCGAGGCCTACGTGGTTGAGCCCCGCGGCGAGTTCGCCGGCCAGGAGCCGGTCGCCGTCGTCGCTGCCATCGACCTGGGCATCAAGGCCCGCACCCCCTGGCAGCTGGCCGAGCGCGGTGTGCGCGTGCACGTGCTGCCGCAGTCCACCACCCTGGAGCAGCTACGCGCCCTGCAACCCGACGGCGTCTTCTTCTCCAACGGCCCCGGCGATCCCGGCACCGCCGATAAGGAGGTGGCCCTGCTGCGCGGCGTCCTGGACGCGCGCATCCCCTTCTTCGGCATCTGCCTGGGTAACCAGATCTTCGGCAGGGCGCTCGGCTACGGCACCTACAAGCTCGGCTACGGGCACCGCGGCGTCAACCAGCCGGTCCTGGACCGCGCCACCGGCCGGGTGGAGATCACTTCCCACAACCACGGCTTCGCCGTCGACGCCCCCACCGACGGCCCCTCCACCGCCCCCTTCGACTCCGGGCGCTACGGCCGCGTGGAGGTCAGCTACATCGACCTCAACGACGGCGTGGTCGAGGGCCTGCGCGCCCTGGACCTGCCCGCCTTCTCCGTCCAGTTCCACCCCGAGGCCGCCGCCGGCCCACACGACGGCGAGCACCTGTTCGACCGCTTCATACGCATGATGCACGAGCACCGCGTCGCCGCCGCGACCACCGCCCCCGCCACCGACACCGAGGAGAACGCCTGATGCCCCGCCGTACCGACATCTCCTCCGTTCTGGTCATCGGCTCCGGCCCGATCGTCATCGGTCAGGCCTGCGAGTTCGACTACTCCGGCACCCAGGCCTGCCGGGTGCTGCGCGCCGAGGGCGTACGCGTCATCCTGGTCAACTCCAACCCGGCCACGATCATGACCGACCCGGACATGGCCGACGCCACCTACGTCGAACCCATCACCCCGGAGGTCATCGAGGCCATCATCGCCAAGGAGCGTCCCGACGCGCTGCTGCCCACGCTCGGCGGCCAGACCGCCCTGAACACCGCCATGAGCCTGGTGGAGTCCGGCGTGCTGGACAGGTACGGCGTGGAGCTGATCGGCGCCCGTGCCGACGCCATCAACGCCGGCGAGGACCGGGAAGAGTTCAAGCGCGTGGTCGAGCGCTGCGGCGCCGAGGTCGCCCGCAGCGTCATCGCCCACACCATGGAGGAGTGCCACGCCGGAGTGGAGGCGCTCGGCGGCTACCCCGTGGTGGTACGCCCCTCCTTCACCATGGGCGGGCTCGGGTCCGGCTTCGCCTACAACGCCGAGGACCTCGAGCGCATCGCCGGGCAGGGCCTGGCCGACTCCCGCACCACCGAGGTGCTGCTGGAGGAGTCCATCCTCGGCTGGAAGGAGATCGAGCTGGAGGTCATGCGCGACCAAGTCGACAACTGCGTGATGGTCTGCTCCATCGAGAACGTCGACCCCGTGGGCGTGCACACCGGCGACTCCATCACCATCGCCCCGGCTCTGACCCTGACGGACCGGGAACTGCAGCAGCTGCGAGACATCGCCTTCGCCGTCATCCGGGAGGTGGGCGTGGACACCGGCGGCTGCAACATCCAGTTCGCCGTCCACCCCAACACCGGCCGCGTGATCGTCATCGAGATGAACCCGCGCGTGTCCCGCTCCTCCGCGCTGGCCTCCAAGGCCACTGGCTTCCCCATCGCCAAGATCGCCGCCCGCCTGGCCATCGGCTACACGCTGGACGAGATCCCCAACGACATCACCGGCTCCACCCCGGCGTCCTTTGAGCCGGCGGTCGACTACGTGGTGGTCAAGGTGCCGCGCTTCGCCTTCGAGAAGTTCCGCGGCGCCGACCCCACCCTGACCACCACCATGAAGTCGGTGGGGGAGGCCATGGCCCTGGGCCGCTGCTACACCGAGGCCCTGCAAAAGGCCATGCGCTCCATCGACAAGTCCGGCTCGGTGTTCCACTGGGACGGCCCCGCCCCCACCCCCGAGCAGCTGCCCGAGCTCATCGAGTCGCTGCGCACCCCCACCGAGCACCGCCTGGTGGACCTGCAGCAGGCGATCCGCGGCGGCGCCACCATGGAGGCCCTGTTCGAGGCCACCGCGATCGACCCCTGGTTCCTGGACCAGATGTTCCTGCTGCAGGAGATCGCCGAGGAGATGTGCGCGGCACCGGCACTGACCGCCGAGCTGCTTCGGCGGGCCAAGCGGCATGGCTTCTCCGACGCGCAGATCGCCTCCCTGCGCGGTATCGGGGAGGAGACGGTGCGCGAGGTGCGTCACGCTTTCGGGCTGCGACCGGTGTACAAGACGGTGGACACGTGCGCCGCCGAGTTCGCCGCCAACACCCCCTACCTGTACTCCACCTACGACCAGACCACGGAGGTCGCCCCCCGCGAACGGGAGGCCGTGATCATCCTGGGCGCCGGCCCCAACCGGATCGGCCAGGGCATCGAGTTCGACTACTCCTGCGTGCACGCCACCATGGCCCTGTCCGCGCGCTACGACACGGTCATGGTCAACTGCAACCCGGAGACCGTCTCCACCGACTACGACATCTCCGACCGCCTGTACTTCGAGCCGCTGACCTTCGAGGACGTCATGGAGGTCTACGAGGCGGAGCTGGCGGCCGGCCCGGTGGCCGGCATGATCGTCCAGCTGGGCGGACAGACCCCCCTGTCGCTGGCGGCCCGGCTGAAGGCGGCGGGCGTGCCCATCCTGGGCACCACCCCGGAGGCGATCGACGCCGCCGAGGACCGGGAGGTCTTCGGCGTGGTGCTGGAGCGGGCCGGCCTGCCGGCGCCCGCCCACGGTACTGCCCTGAGCGACGAGCAGACCCTGGCCGTGGCCGCGGAGATCGGTTTCCCGGTGCTGGTGCGACCCAGCTATGTGCTGGGCGGGCGCGGCATGGAGATCGTCTACGACCGCGATGGCCTGGTCGACTACCTCTCCCGTGCCTCCGCGGAGGCCGGCGGCGCCTACGCCAACGGCCCCCTGCTGATCGACCGCTTCCTCGACGACGCCATCGAGATCGACGTCGATGCCCTCTACGACGGCACCGAGCTGTTCCTCGGTGGCGTCATGGAGCACATCGAGGAGGCCGGCATCCACTCCGGCGACTCCGCCTGCGTGCTGCCCCCCATGTCCCTGTCCGACACGGAGATCGCCCGCATCCGTCGCTCCACCGAGGCCATCGCGGCCGGGGTGGGGGTGCGCGGGCTGATCAACATCCAGTACGCCCTGGTCTCCGACACCCTGTACGTGATCGAGGCCAACCCGCGCGCCTCCCGCACCGTGCCCTTCGTGTCCAAGGCGACCGGCGTGCAGCTGGCCAAGGCCGCCGCCCTGCTCATGGCCGGCGAGTCGATCGCCTCCCTGAAGGCCTCCGGCCACCTGCCCGCCCACGACGCCGCGATCACCGACCCGCTGGACCCGATCGCCGTGAAGGAGGCGGTGCTGCCGTTCAAGCGGTTCCGCACCCCGGCGGGCCGGGTGGTGGACACCGTGCTGGGCCCGGAGATGCGCTCCACCGGCGAGGTCATGGGCTTCGACGTCGACTTCCCGCGCGCCTTCGCCAAGTCGCAGAACGGCGCCTACGGCGGCCTACCCAGTGAGGGCGCCCTGTTCGTGTCCGTCGCCGACCGGGACAAGCGCGCCATCGTGCTGCCCGTCGCCCGCCTGGCCGAATTGGGGTTCACCATCTACGCCACCGCCGGCACCGCCCAGGTGCTGCGCCGCAACGGCATCAGCGCCACGCCCGTGCGCAAGGTGAGCCAGGGCCAGGGCGCCCACGGCGAGCAGACGATCGTCGGCCTGATCGAGTCCGGCGCCATCGACATGGTGATCAACACCCCCAAGGGCCAGGGCGCCCGCGCCGACGGCTACTCCATCCGTGCCGCCACCACCAGCGCCGACAAGCCGATCATCACCACCGTGCAGGAGCTGCAGGCGGCGGTGCAGGCGCTGGAGGCGCAGCTGGCGGGCCCCTTCCGGGTGCGCAGCCTGCAGCAGCACGACGCCGACCGGTCCCGGCGCCGCGACGCCGCGAAGGTGGACGCATGAGCGCGCAGCCCCCCGCCGCCGGGCGGCTGCCCTTCGGCGTGCGTCTGGCCGCCGCCATGGATGCCCACGGCCCGCTGTGTGTGGGCATCGACCCGCACGCCGCCCTGCTGGACGCCTGGGGTCTGCCGGACACGCCCGCCGGACTGCGGGACTTCTCCCTGCGCGTGGTGGAGGCCCTGGCCGGGCGGGTGGCGGCCGTCAAGCCGCAGTCGGCCTTCTTCGAACGGCACGGCTCGGCGGGGATCGCCGTCCTGGAGGAGGTGCTCGCCGCCCTGCGGCGGGCGGGCACGCTCGCCATCCTGGACGTCAAGCGCGGGGACATCGGCTCCACCATGGCCGGGTACGCCCAGGCCTACCTGGCGGACGGGGCCCCGCTGGCCGCCGACGCGATCACCGTCTCCCCGTACCTGGGCTACGGCTCGCTGAGGCCCGCGCTTCAGGCGGCCGCGGCGACCGGGCGGGGCGTGTTCGTGCTGGCGCTGACCTCCAACCCGGAGGGTGCGGCCGTGCAGCACGCCCGCACCGCCTCGGGGCGGGCGGTGGCCGCCGAGGTGGTCGCCGGCGCGGCCGCCTCCAACGCGGCCGCCCGTGCCGCCGGTGAGCTCGGCAGCGTGGGCCTGGTGGTCGGCGCCACCGTGGGCGACGGCGTGCGCGAGTTGGACCTGGACCTGCTGGCCGCGGGCGGCCCGTTGCTGGCGCCCGGCGTGGGGGCGCAGGGGGCCGGCGCGCCCGAGTTGCAGGCGGTCTTCGGACCCGCCCGGGCCCATGTGTTGGCCTCGTCTTCCCGCGGCGTGCTGGGTGACGGCCCCGACCCCGTGCAGCTGCGCCGGGCCGCGGCCCGGGCGGCCGCCGAGGCCGCGGCCGCCCTGCGCGCGTGAAGGGCGCAGAAGAAGGCATGATGTGCCCATGACCGCAGCCCAGGTGCCGCCCGCCCGCCTCACCGTCATCGCCGGGCCGACCGCCGTGGGGAAGGGCACGCTCGTCGCCGAGTTGCGGCGTCGCCACCCCGACCTGTTCGTCTCGGTGTCCGCCACCACCCGCGCCCCCCGACCCGGTGAGCGCGACGGCGTGCACTACCACTTCGTCTCCGATGCGGAATTCGACCGCCTGGTGGCGGCCGGCGAAATGTTGGAGTGGGCGCTGGTGCACGGCACCCACCGCTATGGCACCCCCCGCCGCCCGGTGCAGGAGCAGCTCGACGCCGGCCGCCCCGCCCTGCTGGAGATCGACCTGGCCGGCGCCCGGCAGGTGCGCGCCTCCATGCCGCAGGCACAGCTGATCTTCATCGCCCCGCCCAGCTGGGAGGAGTTGGTCTCCCGCCTGGCCGGGCGCGGCACCGAGGACCCGGCCGAGCGCGCTCGCCGGCTGGAAACCGCCCGAGTGGAGTTGGCCGCCGCCGACGAGTTCGACCGCACCATTGTCAACGACACCGTGGCACGTGCCACGGATGAGCTGGAGGACGTGCTCGGGCTGAGCCGCTAGACTAGGGTGCTTGCGGTGCGGTGATGCGCCGGGTGTGCACGCATCCGGCCAGGCTCGCACCCGATCCGGTACCAGAACACATTGGGAGACAAGCACATGCTCGGAACCTCTGCCGACCCCGAGGGAATCACCAACCCTCCCATTGACGACCTCCTGGAGAAGGTCGACTCCAAGTACGGGCTGGTGGTGGAGGCCGCCAAGCGCGCCCGGCAGATCAACAGCTACAACCAGCAGCTGGAGGACAACCAGTTCGAGTACTTCGGCCCCCTGGTGGAGGCCGACAACGAGGAGAAGGCCCTGAGCATCGCCCTGCGCGAGGTCGCCGAGGACAAGCTCCAGGTCATCTCCGGGGATGAGGCCCGCGCCCGGCGCGCCGAGGCCGAGGCGGCCCGCCGCGCCGCCGAGGAGGACATGTTCTCCGACATCTCGCTGGACGCGCCGATCGACCTGGGCGGCCAGGACGAGCCGGGCACCGCCACCGGCCTGGACGACATCCAGTTCTGACGGCCCCACGGGCCGCGTCACCGATCAGGATTATCGTGAACCCGCAAACCACCCGCGCCCGGGACGCACACGCGCCCCGGGCGCGGCGCATCGTCGTGGGGGTGTCCGGCTCCATCGCCGCCTACAAGGCCCCGTACATCATCCGGCTGCTGCGCGCGGCCGGACACGAGGTACGCACCGTGCCCACGGCGGCCGCGCTGCGCTTCATCGGCGCCCCGGCGCTGGCGGCCGTGACCGGCGCGCCGGTGCAGTCCGGGGTCTTCGACGACGCCGCCGCCGTCGCGCACGTGCAGATGGGGGAGTGGGCCGAACTGGTGCTGGTGGCCCCCGCCTCCGCGGACCTGTTGGCCCGGGCCGCCGCCGGCCGGGCCGACGACCTGCTCACCGCCACCCTGCTGACCACTACCGCGCCGGTGGTGATGGCGCCGGCCATGCACACCCAAATGTGGAACCACCCGGCCACCCGCCACAACGTGGACACCCTGCGCCGGCGCGGCGTGACCATCATCGACCCGGACGCGGGCCCCCTGACCGGCTCCGGCTACGGGGCCGGACGCCTGCCCGAGCCCGAGCAGATCGTCGCCCGCGCCCTGGCCGCGCTCGATCCCGCCTCCAGGGACACGGCCGCCGCAGCTGCGGGCACCCCGGGTGATCTGGCCGGCCGGCACGTGGTCGTCTCCGCCGGCGGCACCCGCGAACCCCTGGACCCGGTGCGTTACCTCGGCAACCGCTCCTCGGGTCGGCAGGGTTGTGCCATCGCCACCGCTGCGGCCGCCCGCGGCGCCCGCGTCACCGTCGTGTCGGCGCACGCGGAGCCGGGGGTGCTGGCAGAACTGCCGCCCCAGGTTGACATCGTGCCGGTCACCACCGCCATGGAGCTGCACGATGCGGTGCGCGCCGCCGCCGTGGACGCCGACGCCGTGGTCATGGCTGCCGCCGTCGCCGACTTCCGGCCCGCCGAGGTGGCCGACACCAAGCTCAAGAAGCACTCACTGCGCACCTCCGGCGGCACGGGCGAGCCGGTACGGCAGGCGGCGCCGGTCATCCCCCTGGTGGAGAACCCCGACATCCTGGCCGGCCTGGTCACCGACCCGCCGCGCCAGGACGGCGAACACACCCTGGTGGTGGGCTTCGCCGCCGAGACCGGGGACGCGGATGGTGATGTGCTGGCGCATGGTGCCGCCAAGGCCCGCCGCAAGGGGGCCGACCTGCTGGCCGTGAACGCCGTCGGCACCGACCAGGGCTTCGGCGACGTGCCGAACGCCGTCGTCGTCCTGGACGCGGGCGGTACGGAGGTCGCCCGAGCGCAGGGGACCAAGCAGGAGGTCGCCGAGGCGCTGGTGGAATTGATCGCCGCCCGCCTTAACAGCCGGCGTCCCTCCGTCTGACCATCCCCGCGCCTTGGGGCCGCCGCCGGCGTCTTGTTTCTCACGGCCGTTTCCGCATCCGATCCCGCCCCAGCGCTTCAGGCGCCGCTGACGCGGTCATACGATGAGCGGGCGGGGCACCGCGCGAGGCCCCGCCCTAGCTGCAACGCGCACGGAAGTGACCTGCATGACGAGGAACGGGACGAGCACCCCCACTGTGGCCGACATGGTGAAGGCGGTGACCACGCCCCCGCTGCCCCTGCGGATCACCGCCTACGACGGTTCCGCCGTCGGCCCGCGCGACGCCGGCCTGGAATTGCATGTCAAGTCGCCGCGCGCCCTGAACTACCTCGTCACCGCCCCCGGGGACCTCGGCCTGGCCCGCGCCTACATAACCGGCGAGCTGATCGCGTCCGGCGTTGAACCGGGTAACCCCTATGCCGCCTTCGACAGCCTGCAGGCGTGCAAGGAGCACCTGCGCCGCCCCACCCCGGCGGGCATGCGCACCATTTCTCGGCTGCTGCGTCACGAGGGACTGCACCGCCCCGAGGTGCCGGAGATCGAGACCCCGCCGGCCTGGCGCCGCGCCCTGGCCGGCGCGCGCCCCCACACCGAGGCGGCAGACAAGGACTCGGTCTCCTCCCACTACGACCGGTCCAACCGCTTCTACTCGCTGGTGCTGGGCCCGTCCATGACCTACACCTGCGCCCTGTTCGACTCGCCGGACACATCCCTGGAGGACGCGCAGCGCCGCAAGATCAACCTGGTGCTGGACAAGCTGGATCTGGCCCCCGGGCAGCGGCTGCTGGACATCGGCTGCGGCTGGGGTTCGGTGCTGGTCGCCGCCGCCCGCCGCGGTATCCGTGCCATCGGCGTGACCCTGTCCGAGCCGCAGGCCCGTTGGGCCAACGCCTGGCTCGCCCGCGAGGGCCTGGATGACCTGGCGCAGGCGCGGGTCATGGACTATAGGGAAGTGCCGGAGCACGACTTCGACGGCATCTGCTCGCTGGGCATGATGGAGCACGTCGGCGTGCGCCACTACGACGAGTACTTCCGCACCATGTTCTCCCTGCTGCGCCCCGGCGGACGGCTCCTGAACCACCAGATCACCCGGCGCGACGCCAACCAACGCAACGGCGCCGGCGCCTTCGTCGGCCGCTACATCTTCCCCGACGGCGAACTCGCCGCCCCCGGGGTGGTGATGACCCACCTGCACGACGCCGGCCTGGAGATCGTGCATGCGGAGAACCTGCGCCAGCATTACGCGCTGACTCTGGAGCACTGGTGCCGCAACCTGCAGGCCCACTGGGACGAGGCCGTCGAGTCCGGCGGCTCCCAGACCGCGCTCCTGTGGGGCCTGTACATGGCCGGCGCCCGCTGGAACTTTGAGCGCAACAACATTCAGATCCACCAGTTCCTGGCCGTCCGCCCGGGTGAGGACACCGGCGGCCACTGGTATCCTCTGCGTCCCTGGTGGGACGCCTGAGACGCGCAACCACTCGACTCACCCACGCCCCCGCACCCACCGACCAATAAGGACCACAACACATATGGCACGTAAGGCAACGAACTCCCTGCGGCAGTTCACCTCCGAGTCCGTCACCGAGGGACACCCGGACAAGATCTGCGACCGCGTCTCCGACGCGATCCTGGACGCGATCCTCACCCAGGACCCGGCCGCGCACGTCGCGGTGGAGACCATGGTGACCACCGGCCTGGTGCATGTGGCCGGTGAGGTGACCACCAGCGCCTATGTGGAGATTCCAGACATCGTGCGCAGTGAGATCGTCTCCATCGGCTACACGTCCTCCGAGGTGTGCTTCGACGGTGCGTCCTGCGGGGTGTCGGTGTCGATCGGCCAGCAGTCTCCGGACATCGCCGCCGGCGTGGACAAGGCCCTGCAGGTGCGCGAGGACGCCGGGGACCTAGACCCGCTGGACTTCCAGGGGGCCGGCGACCAGGGCCTCATGTTCGGCTATGCCTGCACGGACACGGCCGAACTGATGCCGCTGCCCATCCACCTGGCCCACCGCCTGGCCGAGCGCCTGGCCTACGTGCGCAAGCAGGGCATCGTGGACGGCCTGCGCCCCGACGGCAAGACGCAGGTCACCATCGGCTACGACGGCGACACCCCGGTGTCGCTGGACGGGGTGGTGATCTCCACCCAGCACGATCCCGACCGCACCCGCCCGTCCCTCACCGACGCCATCACCCGCGAGGTGATCCGCCCGGTGCTGGAGGCGGAGGAGGCCAAGGGCCTGAAGCTCGCCACCGCCGACGCCGACATCCTGGTCAACCCCTCCGGCCAGTTCGTCATCGGCGGCCCCGCCGGGGACGCCGGCCTGACGGGCCGCAAGATCATCGTGGACACCTACGGTGGCATGGCGCGGCACGGGGGCGGCGCCTTCTCCGGTAAGGATCCCTCCAAGGTGGACCGGTCGGGCACCTACGCCATGCGCTGGGTGGCCAAGAACGTGGTCGCCGCCGGGTTGGCCGAGCGCTGCGAGGTGCAGATCGCCTACGCCATCGGCTCCGCCCACCCGGTCGGGCTGTACGTGGAGACCTTCGGCACCGAGACCGTGCCCGTAGGCAAGATCACCGCCGCCATCAAGCAGGTGTTTGACCTGCGTCCGGCCGCGATCGTGCGCGACCTGGACCTGCTGCGTCCGATCTACCGCGCCACCAGCGCCTACGGCCACTTCGGGCGGCCAGGCTTCACCTGGGAGAACACCGACCGGGCCGACGCGCTGCGCGCGGACTGCTGACTGCGCGGGTCGGGGAGGAGGCCATGGGCGACGCCGTCACCGCGGGCGCGCCCGCACAGGGCGTGCTCCTGGACGCCCCCGCCACCGCCACCCGGCGGGTGGCCGGTGCCGGCGTGTCCCAGCCGGTCGCACGCGTCCTGCTGGAGACCGCGGTGCCCCACCTGGACCGCCTGTTCGACTACCTGGTTCCCCCCGAACTGGATGTGGCCGCCGCCGTCGGGACTCGCGTGGTGGTCCGCTTCGGGCGCCAGGACCTGCACGGCTGGGTCTGGGAGCGCGGTGACACCACCACCCACCCCGGCCGGCTGGCCCCAATCCGCCGCGTGGTCTCCGACCTGCCGGTGCTCAACCCCGAGACCATGCGCCTGGTCGAGGCGGTGGCCGCCCGCACCGCCGGGGTGCGTTCCGACGTGATCCGGCTGGCCGTGCCCGCCCGGCACGCCACCACCGAGCGGGACGAACGCGATCGCCCCGCACCGGCCGCCCCCCACTGGTCGCCGCCCCCGGCGGACGCCTGGGCGGCCTACGCCGGCGGGCCCGCATTCCTGCAGCGCCTGGCCGCCGGTCAGGCCCCCCGGGCCGTGTGGACCGCCCTGCCGGGGCGTCCCGGGCTGGTGGCCACCTGGACCCGACTGGTGGCCGACGCCGCTCGCGCCACCCTCGCCGGAGGCCGCGGCGTACTGGTGATCGTCGCCACCACCGAACGGGCCGAGGCGGTGGCCGCCGCACTCACCGACGCCCTGGATGGGGAGGCCGTAGTCACCCTGTCCGCCGAGCACGGGCCCGCCCGCCGCTACCGGGCATTCCTGCGGGCCTTGACCGGCCGTGCCCGGGTGGTGGTGGGCACGCGCGGCGCCGCCTTCGCCCCGGTGCACAATCCCGGCCTGGCCGTCATCTGGGACGACGGCGACGACCGGCTCGATGAGCCGCGCGCCCCCTACATTCACGCCCGCACGGTGCTGGCCCTGCGCTCGGGCCTGTCCGGCGCGGGCCTGCTGATCGCCGGCTACTCCCGCTCGGTGGAGGCCCAGGCCTACATCGAGCAGGGTTGGGCCACCGACCTGCACGCGCACCGGGAGACCATGCGCGCCGCCGTCGCCCGCGTGCAGGTGCCCGGCGCTCCCGAACTGGAGGCGGAGGGGCCCTCCGGCGCCGCCCGCATCCCCTCACTCGCGCACCGCGCGCTGCGCGAGGCACTGCGACGCGGCCCCGCCCTGGTGCAGGTGCCGCGCGGGGGATACGCCCCTATGGTGGCGTGTGCCCGCTGCCGCAGCGTGGCCCGCTGCCCGGTGTGCTCCGGCCCCCTGGCCCTGGGCCGCGACGGCACCGTCACCTGCCGCTGGTGCGGGCGGAACACCGCCAACTGGACCTGCCCGGAGTGCGGCCACACCCGCCTGCGCATGGTGCATGTGGGCACCACCCGCACCGCCGAGGAACTGGGGCGCGCCTTCCCGGGCGTCCCCGTGGTCACCTCAGGGGCGCGGGAGGACCACGGCGTGATCGCCGGCGTCGATGCCCGCCCGCGCCTGGTGATCGCCACCCCGGGCGCGGAGCCGGTGGCCGACGGCGGCTACTGGGCGGTGCTGCTCCTGGATGGGGCCGCCCTGTCTTCCCGCCCCGATCTCGGTGCCGCCAGCGAGGCCATGCGCCAGTGGACCAACGCGGCCGTACTCGCCCACCCCGACGCCGCCGTCGTGCTGCTGGGCCGCCCGCACCCGGTGGCCGCGCAGGCCCTGGTGCGCTGGGACCACGCGGGATTCGCCCGCCGCGAGCTGGCCGAACGCGCCCAGCTGCACCTGCCGCCCGCCTGGCGGGCGGCCCGCCTCGACGGTCCGCGTACACGCCTGGAGGACCTGTTCGAGCAGGCCCGTGCCGCCGGCTTCGAGGCCCTCGGCCCCGTCGCCGCCCCCCAGCACGGCGGCCCCACCGACTCCGGCGCGGCCACGCCCGGCGCCCAGCCGCCGAACATGCGGGGACTGATCCGCGCCCCCCTGGCGCGGGGCCGCGAACTGGCCGCCTTCCTGCAGCTGCAGATGCGCGAGGCCTCCGTGCACCGGGAGGAGCCGGTGCGCGTCGAACTCGACCCGACCGTCCTGTGGTAGGCAGGAGACCATGAGCAGCGCAGCCCCCGCCCCCGCCCCCAACACCGAGCCCGAACGCGTCCCGGAGGCCGACGGCATCGACGCCGTCGTCTTCGACTACGGCAACGTGATCTACGCCTGGGAGGCCGTCGGTGCGGTCGCCGGGCGGGTGCGGCTGGAGGACTGGCAGGAGTTCGTGGAGGCGGGGGAGTTTCACCGCTGGAACGCCATGCTGGACGCCGGCGTGCCCCTGGAACAGATCCTCGCCGCCCTGGCTGCCGCCCACCCGGACCGCCCCGACTGGACACGCATCCTGCGCACCTACTGGGACCATTTCATCGACACCAAGACCGGCCCCATTCCCGGCACGGCCCGGGTCATCGAGGCGCTCGCCGATGCCGGCGTGCCCCTGTACGCCCTGACCAATTTCAATGACGTCCTGTTCGCCACCACCCGGCACCTCTCCCCGCTGCTGGATCGCTTCAGCGGCATCGTGGTCTCCGGCGAGGAGCACCTGGTCAAGCCCGATCCCGCCATCTACCGGCTGCTGCTGGACCGCTACCGGCTGAATGCCCCCCGCACCCTGTTCGTCGACGACTCCGCGGTCAATGTGGAGGCGGCCCGGAGGGCGGGTATGCAGGCCCATCACTTCACGGGGGCGGCGAGACTGCGCGCCGTACTGATCGAGGCCGGCCTGCTGCCCGCACCCTTAGACTGACGCCATGCGTGTGCTCTTCGCCGGAACTCCCGACACGGCCCTACCCGCGCTGCAGGCGTTCATCGCCTCCCCGGCGCACCAGGTGGTGGGTGTGCTCACCCGCGCCGATGCCCGCCGCGGCCGGGGCCGCACCCTGCACCCGTCACCGGTGGCGGCCGTCGCCCGTGCGGCCGGGCTCGACGTGCGCACCCCCGTCACTCTGCGCGATCCCGAGGTCCAGGCCTGGGTGCGCGAGCTGCGGGCGGACGTCGCCGTCGTGGTCGCCTATGGGCGCCTGGTTCCCGCCGCTCTGCTGGACGTGCCCGCGCACGGCTGGGTCAACCTCCACTTCTCCCTGCTGCCCGCCTGGCGCGGCGCCGCACCGGTGCAGCGGGCCATCATCGCGGGCGACGCGGTCACCGGCGCCAGCGTGTTCCGACTGGAGGAGGGGCTGGACACCGGCCCCGTCTACGCCCGCATCACCGAGCCCATCCGCCCCGAGGACACCTCCGGCGACCTGCTCGCCCGCCTGGCCGACGCCGGAGCGCCCTTGCTGCTGGACGTGCTGGCGGGGCTCGAGGCCGGAACCCTCACCCCCACGCCGCAGGATGATGCCGCGGCCACGCACGCCCCCGTCCTGAGTCCCGCAGACGGGCGCGTGGACTGGGAGGCGGATGCCACGGCCATTGATCGGCGTATCCGGGGCGTCACCCCCGCTCCCGGCGCCTACACCACCTACGCCGGCGCCCGGCTGCGCCTGGGACCGGTCACTCCCATCTCGGAGGACACCGGGCTGACTCCCGGCGCGCTGCACGTAACCAAGCACGAGGTGCGCGTCGGCACCGGGGCCGGATCCGTGCGGCTGGGACGGGTGGCCCCCGCCGGCAAGAA
Organism: Actinomyces sp. Z5; assembly: GCF_003287795.1. Lineage (NCBI taxonomy): Bacteria > Bacillati > Actinomycetota > Actinomycetes > Actinomycetales > Actinomycetaceae > Actinomyces > Actinomyces sp. Z5. The sequence continues at coordinate 52,838 of NZ_QMIN01000073.1, read as the reverse complement.
CTGGATGGATGCGGACGCCTGGGCGCGCGGCGCCCGCCCCGCCGCCGATACCGTGCTAGGACGCACTCAACCGCAGGAGGACACCACCGCATGAGGCCAGACACCGAGCCCGACGCCGCCCGCCTGGCGGCCCTGCACGCGCTGACCAAGGTGCGTGAGGACGATGCCTACGCCAACCTGGTTCTGCCCGAACTGCTAGACCAGGCCCGCCTGGACCGTCGCGATGCCGGCTTCGCCACCGCCCTGACCTACGGGACGCTGCGCCTGCAGGGCCGCTATGACGCGATCATCGCCGCCTGCGTCGACCGTCCCTTGGACCAGGTCGACGCGGTGGTGCTGGATGTGCTGCGCCTGGGTGCGCACCAGTTGCTGGGCATGCGCGTGCCCACACACGCAGCCGTGTCCACCACCGTGGACCTGGCCGCCTACAGTGCCGGTCGCGGCGCCTCCGGCTTCGTCAACGCGGTGATGCGCCGCATCAGCGAGCACGACCTGGCCGATTGGCTGGACCGCCTGCGCACGGACGCCCCCGACGCCACCACCGCCCTGGCGCGCACGCTGTCCCACCCCACCTGGGTGGTCAAGGCCATGCGGCAGGCGCTGAAGGTCAATGCCCGGCCCGACGTCGACGCGGAGCTGGCGGCCCTGCTGGAGGCCGACAACACCGACCCGCGCGTCACCCTGTGCGCCCGCCCCGGCCTGATCTCGGTGGATGAATTGGCCGAGCAGGTGCGCGACGCCACCGGCGAGGAGCCCCGGCCCGGCCGTTTGAGCCCCAATGCGCTGGTCATGTCCGGCGGCGACCCCGGCCGCATCGAGGCGATACGGGACTCCCGCGCGGGTGTGGAGGACGAGGCCAGCCAGCTGGTCGCGCTCATGGTCGCCGCCGCGCCGCTGGAGGGGCGTGATGAGCGGTGGCTCGACCTGTGCGCCGGTCCCGGCGGCAAGGCCGCCCTCCTGGGTGCGCTCGCCGCCTCCCGTGGCGCCACGCTGGTGGCCAACGAGGTCACCGCCCACCGTGCGCGCCTGGTGCAGGGCGCCGTGCGGGCTCTGCCCCCCGACGTGGTCACGGTGCGCACCGACGACGGCCGCAACGTGGGTCGGCAGGAGCCGGGCGCCTACGACCGCATCCTGGTGGACGCCCCCTGCTCCGGGCTGGGCTCGCTGCGGCGCCGCCCCGAGGCCCGTTGGCGCCGCACCCCGCAGGACGTGGCGGCCCTGGCCGAGCTGCAGCGCGAACTGCTGGCCTCCGCCGTGGCGGCGGTGCGTCCCGGTGGCGTGGTCGCCTACGTCACCTGCACGCCGCACGTGCTCGAAACCAGTCTGGTGGTGCGCGACGTGACCCGGCAGGCGGCCCGCGACGGCATCAAGCTGGAACCGCTGCACGCCGGGCGGATCGCCGCCGAGCTGGCCCCGACCCCGCCCGCCGGCGCCGACCGGGAGCAGTTGCAGACCTGGCCGCATCTGGACGATTCCGACGCCATGTTCTGCACCCTGCTGCGGCGCAGCGCGTAAGCAAAGATCCCCCCAGTGAAGGAGTCCGTCATGCCCGCCATTCACCCGTCCATCCTCAATGCCGACCAGGCCCACCTCGCCGCCGAGCTGGACCGGGTGCGCACGGCGGATGGCCTACATGTGGACATCATGGACAACCACTTCGTGCCCAACCAGTTCGGCGGTCCCAGCCTGGTGGAGACGGTCCTGGCGCACAGCGAATTGCCGGTGGACGCCCACCTGATGATCGAGAACGCCGACCGCTGGGCACCGGTGTACGCCGAGGCCGGCTGTGCGATCGTCACCAGTCACCTGGAGGCGACGGCCGCCCCCTTCCGCCTGGCCGCGCAGTTGCACCGCCAGGGGGTGGGGGTGGGGCTCGCCCTGCGCCCGGCCACGCCCCTTGCCGCGGTGGAGTCGCTGCTGGGGGAGCTTGATCTGCTGTTGCTGATGACCGTGGAGCCCGGCTTCGGCGGGCAGTCCTTCCTCGAGCCCATGCTGGACAAGATCGCGGCCGCCCGACGCCTGGTGGGGCGGCACGGCCAGCAGCTGCGCATCCAGATCGATGGGGGAGTAACGGAGCAGACCATCGTGCGCGCCGCCGAGGCCGGGGCGGATGTGTTCGTTGCCGGTTCCGCCGTGTATCGGGCCGACGACGCCGCCGCGGCCATCGCCGCCCTGCGTGAGCAGGCGGCCGCCCACAGCTACTGAGTCCACCCCGACACCCCTGAGGTGAATTCAAGGTAACGGACCGGATTTGTGGTGATTCCACAATAGGCCCACAAAGGTCAACGGCCCTATCGTTGCGTTGCGGCGGGAATCGCATGCCACCCCCAAGCGGGGCAGCCGAAAAGGCTTGTAGACAACCGCGATTCCGTGCCTGCCCGTTACCAGAACCGCGCGGGTCCGCCCACATCGACCAGTCACCCCAGGAGCCGCTCAGTGAGCGTTGACGCGAGCTACAACCACACCCTCAGCCGCATTCTCATCGCCAACCGTGGCGAGATCGCCCTGCGCGTAGCCCGCACCGTGCGCGACCTCGGCGCCACCTCGATCCTGCCGTACACGCCCGAGGACCTGATGAGCCCGGCCGCCGAACTGGTCGACGAGGCCTACGCCCTGCCGGAGGGATCCGGCTACACGGACGCCGACGCCATCATCGAACTGGCCCGCCGCACCGGCGCCGATGCCATCCACCCCGGCTACGGATTCCTGTCCGAGGACGCCGACTTCGCCCAGGCGGTCAGCGACGCCGGTATCACCTGGGTGGGCCCCGCACCGGTGGCCATGCGCACCCTGGGGGACAAGCTCAGCGCGCGCCGGGCCGCCGAGCAGGCGGGCGTCGCCCCCGTGCCCGGGATCACCGGCGGCGTCGACGGCCCCGAAGCGGTCATCGCCTTCGCCGCCACCCACGGCTACCCGGTTGCGCTCAAGCGCACCGACGGCGGCGGCGGCCGCGGCATCACCGTACTCACCTCCGACGCCGAGGCCAGCAGCACTCCGGCCTTCGACTCCGCCGCCGGAGTCGGCACCCTCATCCTGGAGAAGTTCGTCACCGCCGCCCGCCACGTGGAGACCCAGTGTGCCCGCGACGTCCACGGCGATTTCGCCGTTGTGTCCACCCGCGACTGCACCCTGCAGCGCCGCAACCAGAAGCTGCTGGAGGAGGCCCCCGCCCCGTTCCTTCCCGCCGGCGTGGCCGAGCGGCTGGTCGAGGCCTCCCACCGGCTGCTGGACGCCGTCGACTACGTGGGTGTGGCCACCTGCGAGTTCCTACTCGCCCCCACCGGCGAGTTGTGGTTCCTGGAGGTCAACCCGCGCCTGCAGGTCGAGCACTGCGTATCGGAGGAGGTCACCGGCATCGACTTGGTGGAAATGCAGTTGCGCATTGCCGCCGGCGGCCCGCTGGGCGACGTGCCCGCCCCGCGCGGTCATTCCCTGGAGCTGCGCATCACCTGCGAGGACCCCGCCCAGGGGCTGACCCCGTCCACCGGCACCATCACCCGGCTGCGCTGGCCCGCCGGCCCCGGCATCCGCATCGAGTCCGGCGTGGTCGCCGGCGACACCGTCACCCCCACCTTCGATCCCATGCTCGCCAAGATCGTGGTCACCGGCGCCGACCGGGAGCAGGCGATCCGCCGGGCGCGGCGCGCCCTGAAGGAGACGATCGTGGAGGGCGTGACCGTGTGCGCCTCCCTGCACGCCCACGTGCTCGGCCGCGAGGAGTTCACCCGTCCGGATGCCGACGGCGGCCTGGGCGTCACCACCCGTTGGATCGAGGACGCCGTCCTGCCAGCCCTGGCGCCCAGCGCAGCCGGTGACGGGACCGCCGCACCGACTGCCGCCAGCCCCGAGCCGGCGCCCGACGACCACCGCACCCGCTCCACCTACGTCATTGAAATCAACGGGCACCGCCTGCAGGTCACCGTCCCCGACGGGATCCTCGGCGCCCATGCCCGGCGCCTCAGCGGCGGTTACCACGGCGGCGGCGACCGCGCCCAGCAGCCACTGCGTGGCCGCGGGGGCGCCAACGGGCGCGGGCGCGCCACCACCGAGCCGGGCACGCGCAGCAGCGACCCGAACGCCATCGCCGCCCCCATGCAGGCGATCGTCACCCGCATTTGCGTCTCCCCGGGCCAGCGGGTGCGCGAGGGCGACCTGCTGGTGGTGCTGGAGTCCATGAAGATGGAGAACTACGTGCACGCGCCCGCGGACGCCACCGTCGCGGACATCCCGGTCAGTGCCGGCCGCACCGTAGCCGCCGGCGAGGTCCTGGTGCGCATGCGCGCCGGCGACGCCGTCAACGCCCCACAGGAGGCCTGAACCCATGACTGAGTCCACCACGCCCGACGCCACCATGGCCACCTCGGCCGCGACCAGCGCCTTCCGCGAGCGCATCGCGCGCGCCGACGCGCAGGCCGAGGAGCACGCCGCCGCCCGCCAGCACCCCAAGGGCAAGCACACCGCCCGCGAGCGCATCGCCATGCTGCTGGACGCCGACTCCTTCCTGGAGATCGGTCGCTACTCCGGCTCCGGCGCGGGGGAGGGGGCCCGCCCCTCCGGCGTCGTGACGGGATTCGGCCAGATCGGCGGCCGGCAGGTGGCCGTCTACTCCCAGGACTTCTCCGTGTCCGGCGGGGCACTGGGCACCGTCGAGGGCGACAAGATCGTGCGCCTGCTAGACGACGCCATGCGACTGTCCATCCCGGTGATCGGCCTGATCGACTCCGGCGGCGCCAAGATTCAAGAGGGCGTGGCGGCCCTGCGCCAGTACGGGCGCATCTTCAACCGCACCTGCGCCGCGTCCGGACTGGTGCCCCAGATCAGCGTGATCATGGGGCCGTGTGCCGGCGGCGCCGTCTACAGCCCCGCCCTGACGGACTTCGTGATCGCCACCCGCGAGGCCTCCCACATGTTCGTCACCGGCCCCGACGTGGTGCGCGCCGTCACCGGCGAGCGCATCAGCGCCGAGGAGCTCGGGGGCGCCGACATCCACGGCTCGGTCACCGGCGTGGTCCACTACGTGGCCGAGGACGAGGACGACGCCCTGGACCAGGTACGCACCCTGCTGGCCTACCTGCCGTCCTCCTCCGACCAGGAGGCGCCCCGCTACGCCTACGAGGACGCCGACCGGGCCACGGACCGGGACGCCGCCGCCCAGGTCGGCTCCCTGGTTCCCGCCTCGCCCCGCCAGCCCTACGACGTCACCGCCGTGGTGTCCGCCGTCGTCGACCACGGGGAGCTGGTGCAGGTCCAGGAGGACTTCGCCGCCAACGTGGTGGTCGGCTTCGCCTGCTTCGAGGGCCGCCCCGTGGGCGTGGTCGCCAACCAGCCCCTGGTCGATGCCGGCACCCTGGACGTGGACGCCTCCGAGAAGCTGGCCCGCTTCGTGCGCTTCTGCGACGCCTTCGGCCTGCCGGTGGTCACCTTCGTGGACGTACCCGGTTACCGGCCCGGCGCCGAGCAGGAGCACGCCGGCATCATCCGCCGCGGCGCCAAGGTGATCAACGCCTACGCGTCCGCGACCGTCCCGCTGGTGACGGTGGTGCTGCGCAAGGCCTACGGCGGCGCCTACATCGTCATGGGTTCCAAGGCGATCGGCGCGGACCTGAACTTCTGCTGGCCCGGCGCGGAGATCGCCGTGCTCGGCGCCCAGGGCGCGGTGGGCATCATTCACCGCCGCGACCTGCAGCAGGTGCGTGAGGAGGCCGGTGAGCAGGCGGCCGCCGCCGAGCAGCAGCGCCTGGTCGACGAGTACACGCAGACCGTCATCAACCCCGACAAGGCCGTCGCCATCGGGGAGATCGACGCCGTCATCGCCCCCGAAGACACCCGCACCGTGATCGTGGACTCCCTGGCCGCCCTGGCCGAGAAACGCGACGAGCGGCGTACCCCCTACCGCAAGCACGACAACGGCCCCCTATGAGCCCCCAATGACCATCGACCCAACCAACCCCGACCCACAGACCACCGCAATCGACCCGACAACCGAGGACCGCATGACCACCCAGCCCAACACTGCCGACACCATCGCCGAACGACTGCACGCCGGCGAGCCCTACGTACTCGCCTTCGGCGGGCAGGCCACCCCCTGGCGCTCCACGCTGGAGGAACTGGCCGGCCTGGACCGCGACCTGGCCGGTGAGCTGGTCGCCATCGACGCCGCCGTCGCCGACCGGCTCGCCCCGGTCGCTACCGACCTGCTGACGGTCACGCCGCGCGGCGGGCGCTTCTTCACCGACGCCGGCGCGCCGGTGGCCCCGGCCCCGCAGGGCGGCGCCGCCGACACCGCCGACGTGTCCGTACCCGGCATCCTGTTCGCCCAGCACGCCGCCCTGGCCTGCCTGCCCGGCTCCGGCATCGACCCGGCCGGCGAGCACGCCCCCGGCGCCGTGATCGGCCACTCCCAGGGGGTTCTGGGCGTGGCCCTGCTGGAGGCGCTGCGCCGCGCGCGGGAGCACGGTGACGACGCCGTCGCCCCCGACGCGGTGGTGCAGGTGCACGCGATCGCCCGCCTGATCGGGGCCGCCGCCGCCCGCACCACGGGCAGGCTGAACCTGGGCACGGTCGGGGAGACCACCCCCATGCTGTCGGTGCGCGGCGTCACCCGCGCGGTGCTCGACGGGGTCCTGGCGCAGGTGCCCGGCGCGGAGCGCATCGCCGTCGGCGTGGTCAACGGCCGCCAGGCCCACATCCTGTCCGGCCGCCCCGGCGACCTGGAGCAGGTCATCACCGCCTTGCAGGCGGCCGCCCGCCGCAGCGAGCGCGACCGCAAGGAGCGGCGCCGCGGCGGCGCGGTCCTGAACCCGATCACCGAGTTCCTGACCACCTCCGTGCCCTTCCACACGCCGCTGCTGGCCACCGCCGTCGACGACGTGGTGGCCTGGGCGGGCCGCGCCGGCTTGGACACCAACCTGGCTCACGACCTGGCCGTGGCCGTACTGATCGACCCGGTGGACTGGCCGGCCATCGTCACGGCCGCCCTGGGCGCGGGGGAGCGCAAGCTGATCCTCGACGTCGGCCCGGGCACGGTCCTGTCCCGCCTGACCGAACCGGTGGTGGCCGGCACCGGCACCACGGTGGTGCCCGCCGGCACCGCCCGCCACATCGACGACCTGGACCGGCCCGGCACCGCCCCGGCCCCCACCGTGGACCGGGCGCGCTTCGCGCCGCGCCTGACCCGGCTGCCCGACGGCCGCATCACCGTGGACACCGCCTTCACCCGCCTGACCGGCCGCTCCGCGATCCTGCTGGCGGGCATGACCCCCACCACCGTGGACCCGGAGATCGTGGCGGCCGCCGCGAACGCCGGCTACTGGGCGGAGCTGGCCGGTGGCGGCCAGACCACCGCGAAGGTGCTGGCCGACAACCTGGCCGGCCTGGAGCAGGCCCTGGAGCCGGGCCGCACCGCCGCCTTCAACGCCATGTTCATGGACCGCTACCTGTGGAACCTGCAACTGGGCACGCAGCGACTGCTGTCCAAGGCGCGGGCCGCGGGCACTCCCGTCGACGGCGTGATCATCTCCGCCGGCATCCCCGAACTGGACGAGGCCATCACCCTGATCCACCGCCTGCGCGCGGAGGGCTTCCCCTACGTGGCCTTCAAGCCGGGAACGGTGGACCAGATCCGCCAGGTCATCGCCATCGCCAAGGCGGTCCCGGACGTGCCGCTCATCATGCAGATCGAGGACGGTCACGCCGGCGGCCACCACTCGTGGGAGGACCTGGACACCATGCTCCTGGCCACCTACGACGCCATCCGCGCGGTGGACAACATCGTGCTGTGCGTGGGCGGTGGCATCGGCGCCCCGGAGCGGGCCGCCGACTACATCACCGGTCGGTGGGCACTGGCCTACGGCACCGCGGCCGCCCCGGTGGACGGCGTCAGCGTCGGCACCGCCGCCATGACCGCCCTGGAGGCCAAGACCAACGAGGACGTCAAGCAGCTGCTGGTGGACACTCCCGGAATCGACCCCGCCCACGAGGGCGGCTGGGTCGCCTCCGGGGCCTCCGCCGGGGGCATGACCTCGGGCCTGTCCCACCTGCGCGCCGACCTGTACGAGATCGACAACTCCTCGGCCCGCGCCTCCCGGCTCATCCAGGAGATCGCCGGTAACGAGGCCGCCATGACGGCGCGCCGCGACGAGGTGATCGCCGCCCTGGCCAAGACCGCCAAGCCCTACTTCGGCGACGTCGAGTCGATGAACTACCTGGAGTGGGCCGCCCGCTACGCCGAGCTGTGCGTGGCGCCGCATGACGGGCGCGCCGCGGGCCGCGACGACTGGGCCGACGAGGGCTGGTACGACCGGTTCCTGGACCTGCTGCACCGGGTGGAGGCGCGCCTGAACCGCGCCGACCACGGTGAGATCCCCACCCTGTTCGCCGGTGAGGACGACGTCCTGGACGCCGACGCCGCTCTGGCCGCGCTGGCCGAGCGCTACCCGGAGGCCGCCACCACCCAGGTGGAGCCCGCGGATGCGGCCTGGTTCGTGGACCTGTGCCGCAAGCACCCCAAGCCGGTGCCCTTCGTGCCCGTGCTCGACGCCGACATCCTGCGCTGGTGGGGCACCGACTCCCTGTGGCAGTCGCAGGACCCCCGCTACACCGCCGACCAGGTGCGCATCATCCCCGGCCCGGTGTCCGTGGCCGGCATCACCACCATCAACGAGCCGATCGGCCACCTGCTGGGCCGCTTCGAGACGGCCGTGATTGAGGCGCTGCAATCCGCCGATGAGCAGCCCGCCCCGGCGGCCGGTCGCCTCGGTGTCGGCTGCGGCGCAGGGACCCGCCCGGTGGCCGACGCCACCGAGTTGGTGCGGGCCACCCCCCACGTGCTTTGGAACGGTCACCTGACCGTCAACCCGGCCCGCGTGCTGGACGACGACGCCTACCAGGTGGTGGCCCGTCCCGACGTCGCCGAGGACGCCTACGACCTGGACATCGCCCTGGACACCCACTGGGACCACACCCCCGGCGGGGAGGGCATCCACGCGGTGCGGCGCCTGGTGGTGCCGCTGCGACTGGCCCGCGCCTGGGACGGGGCCGCTCCCTTCGTCGACCCGGGCCGTATCAGCGACACCATGAACGCGCTGCTGCGCGACACCGCCGGCGTCGGCGCCGTGTCCATCACCGGTGACGAGGTTGACCACCTGCCCGAGGTGGTGCCCGCCGTCCCGGACGCCAAGGACATCCTGGGTCGCCCGGCCCACCAGCCCTTCGGCACCGTGCACGCCCGCTTCACCCTGGGTGCGGGCCTGGGCGCGGACCACGCCGCCGTCACCGCCGACGCCCTGCCCACCTCGCTGGCGGCCGCGCCGCTGGTACCGGACGCCCTGCTCGGCCCCTGCTGGCCGGTGGTCTACGCCGCCCTGGGCAGCGTCGTCGAGGACGGCATGCCGCTGATCGAGGGGCTACTGGGCGCGGTGCACCTGGACCACACCATCGACCTGCGCCGCCCGCTGGCGGAACTGGCCCGCGAGGCCGGCCCCGACCGGGTCATTCAGGCCGACGGCTGGGTGGCCGGGCTGGAGGAGTCCAGCGCGGGCCGCGTGGTGGATGTGCGCCTGCAACTGACGGACGCCGCCGACGGCAGCGTGGTTGCGCTCATGCGTGAGCGCTTCGCCATCCGCGGCCGCGCCTCCGGCACCGCCGTGCCCTCCGCGCCCGAGCAGGCCGGCGGCACCGGCCGCGAGACCGCTCCGGCGGCCCGCCGCCTGCTGCGCCGCATCACCGTGACGGCCCCGACCGACATGACGGCCTTCGCCCGCGTCACCGGCGACTTCAACCCCATCCACACCAGCTACCACGCCGCGAAGGTCGCCGGCATGGACGCCCCGCTGGTGCACGGCATGTGGCTGTCGGCCACCGCCCAGCAGGCGGCCGCCGCCACCGCCACCGACGGCACCCACCACGTGCTGGCCGGCTGGACCTACACCATGCTCGGCCCCGTGGAGCTCGGCGACCGGGTACAGATCAGTGTTGAGCGCACCGGTCTGGTGATCGGCGGCGGCCTGGTCCTGGAGGTCACCTGCCGCATTGGCGACGAGGTCGTCTCCCGGGGTACCGCCGTCACCGAGCCGGAGCCGACCGCCTACGTCTACCCCGGCCAGGGCATTCAGGCCCGCGGCATGGGCCTGGACGAGATGCGCATCTCCAAGGCGGCCCGCGAGGTGTGGGAGCGCGCCGACGCCCACACCCGCGCGGAGCTGGGCTTCTCCGTGATCTCCCTGGTGCGGGACAACCCCACCGAGATGACCGCCCGGGGCGTGACCTACCGGCACCCCGATGGGCTGCTCAACCTCACCCAGTTCACGCAGGTGGCGCTGGCCACCGTCGCCATGGCCACCACCGCCCGCATGGCGGAGGCCGGCGCCCTGGTGGAGTCCGCCGCCTTCGCCGGCCACTCCCTGGGCGAGTACACCGCGCTGAGCGCCTACGGTCGCGTCATGTCGGTGGAGACCACCATCTCCATCGTCTTCCAGCGCGGCTCCACCATGCACTCCCTGGTGCCGCGTGATGAGTCCGGTGCCTCCAACTACCGGATGGGGGCCCTGCGCCCCAACCAGGCGGGTATTGGCGCCGACGCCGTGGAGGACTACGTGCGCTCGGTGTCCGAGGCCTCCGGGGAGTTCCTGCAGATCGTCAACTACAACCTGGCGGGCGTGCAGTACGCCGTCGCCGGCACCATCAAGGGCCTGGAGGCGCTGGCCGCCGACGCCCGCGCCAAGGCGGCCGCCCGGGGCGGTAAGAACCCGTTCATGTACGTGCCCGGCATCGACGTGCCCTTCCACTCCGAGGTGCTGCGCCCGGGCGTGCCCGAGTTCCGGGAGCGGCTGCTGACGCTGATCCCCACGGACCTGGATGTGGACCGTCTGGTGGGCCGCTACGTGCCCAACCTGGTGGCCCGTCCCTTCGCGCTGACCCGCGACTTCGCCCGTGCCATCCTGGACGTGGTCCCCTCCGAGCCGGTCCGCCAGATTCTGGACGACTGGGAGCAGTGGGCCGCCCGGCCCGTCGAGCTCGGCCGCCAGCTGCTGGTGGAGCTGCTGGCCTGGCAGTTCGCCTCCCCGGTCCGCTGGATCGAGACGCAGGACGTGCTGCTGAGCGCCCCGGAGCAGGGCGGCCTGGGTGTGGAGCACGTCGTCGAGGTCGGCCTGGCCGCCTCCCCGACGCTGGCCAACCTCGCCTCCCGCACGCTGGCGCTGCCGCAGCACGCCGGCCGCCACGTGGTGGTGCACAACGCCCGCCGCGACGAGGCGCGCGTACTGGCCACCGACACCGACCCGGCCGCGGGCCTGGAGGAGGAGAGCTTCGAGCTGCCCGACGCGGCCGCGGACGCCGCGCCGGCCTCCGCGCCGTCCGCGCAGACCCCCGCCGCGCCGGCGGCCTCCGCCCCGACCCCCGCCGAGGCCGCACCCGCCGCCCCCGCTGCGAGCGCCCCGGCCGCTGCCGGGCCCGTCGCGGACCTGCCCTTCGGCGCCACCGACGCGCTGACGGTGCTGCTGGCGTACGCCGCCCGCATCCGCCCCGAGCAGATCGCGCCCACCGACACCACCGAGTCGCTGACCAATGGCGTGTCCTCGCGCCGCAACCAGCTGCTCATGGACCTGGGCACCGAGTTGCAGCTGGCCAGCATCGACGGCGCCGCCGACGCCGACATGAACACGCTGGCCGGCATCGTCGCCAAGGGCGCCCCCGGCTACAAGCCCTTCGGCCCCGTGCTGGCCGACGCCGCCCGCACCGGGCTGGGCCGGATCCTCGGCCCCTCCGGCGTGCGCGCCGGCCGCGTCGGTGAGCGCGTGAAGGGCACCTGGGGGCTCGGTGACGGCTGGGTTGCCCACGTTACCGCGGAGCTGTTCCTGGGTACCCGTGAGGGCGCCTCCATGCGCGGCGAGGACCTGGCCACGCTGGGCTCCTCCGCGCCGCTGACCAACGCCGGCGCCGTGGACGCCCTGATCGACGCCGCCGTGCAGGCCGTTGCCTCCGCCCACGGGGTGAGCGTGGCCATGCCGAGCGCCGGCGGTGCCGGGGGAGCGGTGGTTGACTCCGCCGCCCTGGACGCCTTCGCCGCTCAGGTGACCGGCGCCGACGGGGTGCTGGCCAACACCGCCCGCACGCTGCTCGATGCCCTGGGCCTGGCCGACAAGGCGGGCGTGCCCGCCGACGCCGACGACGAGGCGGCCGCCACCCGCGCCGCGCTCGCGGCGATCGACGCCGAGCTCGGTTCCGGCTGGGTCAAGTCCGTGACCCCCGCCTTCTCGGCCGACCGCGCCGTCCTCATCGACGACCGCTGGGCCTCCGCCCGCGAGGACCTGGCCCGCCTGGGCAACGGCGAGACCGACCTGGCTACGGCCACCGAGCAGCTTGCCCCGCAGCGCTTCACCGGCCTGGGGGCCGCCGTGGCCGACCAGGCCGCCTGGTGGGGGCGGCAGCTGCGCGCCGCCGCCGACGCCGGGGCGGAGTCGCCGGACCTGGCTCGTCGCGCCGAGATCGCCGAGGCGATCGCCGCCGCGGCTGCCCAGAAGCCGGTCGCCGGCGCGGACTCGGTCCGCTGGGCGGACGACGTCGCCGTGGTCACCGGTGTGGCCCCCGGCTCGATCGCCGCGGCCGTCGTCGGGGAGCTGCTGGCCGGAGGCGCGACCGTCGTCGCCACCAGTTCCCGACTGACCCACGAGCGCTTGACCTTCGCCACCAACCTGTACCGCGAGCACGCCTCCGCCGGCGCCCGCCTGTGGATGGTGCCCGCGAACCTGGCCTCCTACCGGGACGTGGACGCCCTGGCCGACTGGATCGGTAACGACCAGACGGTCACCTCCGGCGGCTCCACGCAGCTGGTCAAGGAGGCCCTGGTTCCGACGCTGCTGTTCCCCTTCGCCGCCCCGCGCGTGGTCGGCACTCTCGCGGACGCCGGCCCGGCCGCCGAATCGCAGACCCGGCTGCTGCTGTGGAGTGTGGAGCGCACCATCTCCGCCCTGTCCGCCATCGGCACCGACACGCATGTGGACCACCGTCTGCACGTGGTGCTGCCGGGCTCGCCCAACCGCGGCACCTTCGGCGGTGACGGCGCCTACGGCGAGGTAAAGTCCGCCCTGGACGCCGTGGTGAACCGTTGGCGCGCGGAGAAGAACTGGTCCGGGCGGGTCACCCTCGCCCACCCGCGCATCGGTTGGGTGCGTGGCACCGGCCTGATGGGCGGCAACGACCCGCTGGTGGCGGCCGTCGAGGCCGCCGGCGTACGCACCTGGTCCACCCAGGAGATCGCCGCCGAACTCGTCGAGCTGTGCACCACCGAGGTGCGCGGCCACGCCGCCCAGGCGCCCGTCGAGGCCGACCTGACCGGCGGTTTGGGCGACGACGTCGACCTGGTGGCCCTGCGCGAGAGCGCCGCCGCGACCGCGCCGGCCCCGCAGGCCGAGCCCGCGTCTCAGGCGAGCATCAAGGCGCTGCCGACCCCGCACGTACCCACCCAGCCCACGGCCCCCGACTGGGGCGAGGTGGACGCCGACCTGGACGACCTGGTTGTAGTGGTCTCCACCGGCGAGGTCTCCACCTGGGGCTCGGGCCGCACCCGCCGCGAGGCGGAGCTGGGCATGACCGGCGGCGACGACGTCGAGCTGACCGCCGCCGGCGTGCTCGAACTCGCCTGGGGCATGGGCCTGCTCACCTGGCAGGACAGCCCCAAGGCCGGCTGGTACGACACCGATGGGGAGTTCGTCGACGAGTCGGATATCTACGCCCGCTACCGCGACGAGGTCGTGGCCCGCTGCGGCATCCGCGAGTTCGTCGACGACGGCGTGATCGCCACCGAGGGCCCGGAGGAGGTCGCCGTCTACCTGGACCACGACATCACCCTCACCGTGGCCGACGAGGCCACCGCCCGCACCATCGAGGTCACCGACCCCGAGCACACGCTGGTGACCCCGGAGCTGGTCGACGGCGCCCCCACGGGGGAGTGGACCGTCACCCGCCTGGCCGGGTCGCTGGCCCGAGTGCCGCGCCGCGCTACGCTCTCGCGCACCGTCGGCGGCCAGTTCCCGGTCGACTTCGACCCGGAGCGCTGGGGCATCCCCGCCGCCATGGTGCAGGGCATGGACACCATCGCCTCCTGGAACCTGGTCACCGCGGTGGACGCCTTCCTGTCCGCCGGGTTCTCCCCGGCCGAGCTGCTGGCGGCGGTGCACCCCTCCGACGTGGCCTCCACGCAGGGCACCGGATTCGGCGGCATGGAGTCCATGCGCAAGATGTTCGTCGGCCGCTTCCTCGGTGAGGAGCGCCCCAGCGACATCCTGCAGGAGGCCCTGCCCAACGTCGTGGCTGCGCACGTGATGCAGTCCTACATCGGCGGCTACGGCTCCATGGTGCAGCCGGTCTCGGCCTGCGCCACCGCGGCGGTGTCCATCGAGGAGGGCTGGGACAAGATCGCGCTCGGCAAGGCCGACGTGGTGGTGGCCGGCGCCATCGACGACATCTCGATCGAGTCGGTGGTCGGCTTCGGCAATATGAACGCCACCGCAGAGGCCGAGGCCATGTACGCCAAGGGCATCTCGGCCCGCCACTTCTCCCGCGCCAACGACCGCCGTCGCGGCGGCTTCGTCGAGGCCGAGGGCGGCGGCACGGTGATCCTGGCCCGCGGCTCCGTGGCGGCCCGACTGGGTCTGCCGGTGGCGGGTGTGATCGGCTTCGTCTCCTCCTACGCCGACGGCGCCCACACCTCCATCCCCGCCCCCGGGCTGGGTGCGCTCGGCGCGGGCCGCGGCGGCAAGGACTCCCGTCTGGCCAAGGCCCTGGCCGCTCTGGGCGTGGAGGCCGACGACATCGCCGTGGTCTCCAAGCACGACACCTCCACCGGTGCCAACGACCCCAATGAGTCCGAGCTGCACACCCGCCTGGCTCGCGCCCTGGGCCGCAGCGAGGGCAACCCGCTGGTGGCCGTCTCCCAGAAGACGATCACCGGTCACGCCAAGGGCGGTGCCGCACTGTTCCAGGTGGCGGGGTTGGCCGAGATCCTGGCCACCGGCGTGGCCCCCGGAAACACCAGCCTGGACGTGGTGGACGCCCCGCTGGAGCGGGACGCCTTCTGGGTGTGGCCGCGTACCCCGATCCGCCTGGCGGGCCGCGGTGGAGCGGACGGCCGCGTCCCGGGCGCCGGCCCGGTGCGCGCCGGCCTGCTCACCAGCCTCGGCTTCGGACACGTCTCCGGCCTGATCGCCCTGGTGCACCCCGGTGCCTTCGAGGCGGCGCTGCGCGCGCAGGGCGGCCAGGAGGCCGTGGACGCCTGGCTGGCCTCGGCCAACCGGCGCCTGGCGGCCGGTACGCGGCAGCGCCGCGCCGGCATGATCGGTCGCGCCCCGCTGTTCGAGCAGATCGACGGCCGGCGCCTGGGCGAGGAGCGCAAGGGTCGCGACCCGCACGAGGTTGAGGCCGCCATGCTGCTCGACCCGCAGGCACGCCTCGGCGCCGACGGTGTCTACCACACCGGCGAACTC
>NZ_QMIN01000073.1:30221-37073 GCF_003287795.1 Actinomyces sp. Z5 | reverse complement strand
GGTGGCCCCGGGAGCTTCGGTTCCCGGGGCCACCGCGCCGTAGGGCTCATCGCGGGGTTGTCGGCGCGAATATGTGCGCGGTTCGGACATATCGCGACCCGTAAGCCGGCTCGGCCCGCCTATTCTTTACGGGGGCAGGGATTCTTTCGGGCGTCCGGTCTTTGCGTACTCCCGGAGCCTTCCTTGGGGCCGGGACTGGAGCCTCACCGTGCGGTGGTGTTTCCCGCGGGGTTCGTGCTCGTGGTGGTCTGTGTATTGACGGTTCGTACCTTTACACCGACGATTCGTACTTGTATGCGACGGTTCGGCACCTAGATGTACGTACCGTCGTCAGAGAGTACGAATCGTCGACCAGAAGTTACGAACCGTCACAAGATGTGCCGAATCGACAGCCAGAAGGTACGCCCCCACACGAAGGTACTGCGTGGTTTCCACAGCTTTGGGAGCTTTGAGGCCATGACTTCTAGGATGCCGGTGCACTTATCATTGCCTGAATCGTGTACCGACTGGGCAAAAGATCGAGGGCGCCTGGTTGAGCGTCTGCCTGGCACACCCGCCGACACGAATAGCCTTGAAAAGCAGACTTAGGATTGAGTGATGAGCAAGGCCAGCCGGGCCGCGTACCGATGCGAAGACTGCTTGTTCACGGTGCGCCCCATGCGCGCCTCAGACGCCCGTGCGGCCACAGGAGTGTGGTATCGCGCCTGGTGCGACACCTACGTCCGCCCCGAAGGCGCCACCCGGCAGTGGGTCGATGAGATCTGGAAGCCTCGGCTCACCGACAAAGACATCTTCAACCGTGGGGCGCAACGCTTCTACATACGACTCGGATTCAAAGCAGTTCCGGGCTCGGACGCGTTGTGGCGAGGCGTGCTCCCCGTGGTCACCATGCGCCGGCCGCCGACTGGCGCCAGAAGCGGACGACTGGCGCGAGATAGAACTGGTCGGCGATGCTCCATTGCAGCGAAGAATGAACGTGACGTACAGTTTTCTGCACAGGAGGTGAGTCATGAGGACCATGACCTACACGGAGTCCCGCGCGCGCTACGCCCAAGTGCTCAATGACGTCGTGGACGACCGCGAGGAGGTCGTCATCACCCGAGCCGGGCATGATCCTGCCGTCATCGTCTCCCTAGCGGAGTATGAGGCGCTCAAGGAGACCGCTTATCTCCTGCGCAACCCCGCCAACGCCAGGCGGCTCCTGGAGTCGATCACCGAGCTCGAGGACGGGCACGGCAAGGCCCACGAGCTGGTGAACACCGGTGAGGACTGACCGGGTCCGCCATGAGACTCATCTGGTCTACCCACGCCTGGGAGGACTACCTGTGGTGGCAGACTGAGGATCGTCGAGTCCTCAAACGCGTCAATCTCCTCCTCCAGGACATCCAACGACACGGCAACGAGGGTCTCGGCAAGCCAGAGGCCCTCCGCGGCAATCTCAGCGGCTACTGGTCGCGTCGCATCACGTCCGAGCACAGGCTCGTCTACCGGGTCGTTGGGGACGACGTCCTCATCGTTGCGTGCAGGCTCCACTATGGGCGTTGAACCACGGTTGCCCGACGTCCCCGAACGTCAAAACGGTGAGATCCTCGGCGTTGGGGTGGACCTGGTGCATATCTCCGGCCTGGCCGAGCAGTTGCACCAGCCGGGCACCGTATTCGCCGAGCGGGCCTTCACCGCACGCGAGCGGCGCGACGCCGCCCGCCGGGCCGACGTCACCGGCTCTGCGCAGGCCGAGCACCTGGCCGGCCGCTGGGCCGCGAAGGAGGCCTTCATCAAGGCCTGGTCCCAAGCCGTTAACGCCAGCGCCGGGCGAGCGGTCCCTCCGCAGCTGTCGCCCGAGGCGGTCTACTGGCGGGAGATCGAACTGATCACCGACCGCTGGGGGAGGCCGTCGCTGCGGCTGACCGGCGCCGTCGCCGTCGCCGTCACCGACTCCCTGGGCGACGGCGCCGCGGGCCCGCAGCACTGGCCCGTGTCTCTGACTCACGACGGCGACTGGGCGGCCGCCGTCGTGCTTTACTCCGCAAGCCGCTCCGTCTCGCTTGACCGCCCCGATCGCGCGTGAGCCGCGCCGGCTGCGCCCCTCACCGGTTCTCTGTATCGAACCGGACGCCGAATGGGGCCGAGACAGTGATCGGCGACTCATCCGCGGTACAGTTCTGCCATGAAAAAGCTCATTAACTCCGTCGACGGCGTCGTGACCGACGCGCTGGCCGGAATGGCCGCGGCACACCCCGACCGCCTCCGGGTGGATGTTGACCAGCACATCGTCTACCGGGCCACCCCCAAGGAGGATGGCAAGGTCGCCATCGTCTCCGGCGGGGGCAGTGGCCATGAGCCGCTGCACGGCGGGTTCGTCGGCTTCGGCATGCTCGACGCCGCCTGCGCGGGGGAGATCTTCACCTCCCCCGTTCCCGACCAGGTCTCCGCCGCGACCGCCGCCGTGGACCGGGGTGCGGGCGTACTGCACATCGTCAAGAACTACACCGGCGACGTCATGAACTTCGACATGGCCGCGGAGATGGTCGCCGCCGAGTCCGGCACGGAAATCGCCACGGTTGTGACCGCCGACGACGTCGCCGTGGAGGATTCCCTGTACACCGCCGGCCGCCGCGGCGTGGGCGTGACCGTGATCGTGGAGAAGATCGCCGGCGCCGCCGCCGAAGCGGGGCGCTCCCTCGCCGACGTGGCGGCGGTCGCCAAGCGCACCTCCGAGGCCGGTCGCTCCATGGGCATGGCGCTGACCTCCTGCACCGTGCCCGCCAACGGCAAGCCGTCCTTCGACCTGCCCGAGGATGAGATGGAGATCGGCATCGGCATTCACGGCGAGCCCGGCCGGCATCGGGACAAGATCGCCCCCGCCGGCGAGATCGCCAAGCAGCTGGTCGACCCCATCCTGGCCGAACTGCCGGAAGGCGACCGGGGTGTCATTGCGCTGCTCAACGGCATGGGCGCCAGCCCGCTCCTGGAGCTGTACCTGATGTACGGCGAGGTCGCCAAGTTGCTTGACGCGGCCGGCGTGAAGGTGGAGCGCTCGTTGGTGGGCAACTACATCACCAGCCTGGACATGGCGGGCTGCTCGCTGACGCTGGTGCGCGCCGATGAGGACATGCTCGGCCTGTGGGACGCTCCGGTGAACACGCCCGGCCTGCGTTGGGGGGTCTGAGCGCCATGACGACTTCAACTGCACAGACCCCGTCCGCCCCGCTGACGACGCTGGCCGCCACGGATGTGGCCGCCTGGATCCGGCGCGCATGCGCCCTGGTCACCGAGCAGGCGGACTATCTGACTGCCCTGGACGCCGCTATCGGCGACGCCGACCACGGCGCCAACATGAAGCGAGGCCTGACCGCCGCCGTCGAGGCGCTGGAAGCGGAGCCGGACTCCCCGGCGGCGGTCCTCAAGCAGACCGCGATGGCGCTGATCTCCAAGGTCGGCGGTGCCGCCGGGCCCCTGTACGGCACCTTCTTCCTGCGCATGTCCACCGCCTGCGCCAAGCACGAGACCATCGACACCGCCGCCCTGGTCGACGCCGTCGAGGCCGGCATTGGCGGCATTGTGCAGCGGGGTAACGCCGAGGCGGGGGACAAGACCATGTTGGACGCCTGGTACCCGGCCCTGGAGGCGCTCCGTGCCGGCACGGACGGCGCCTTCGCGGCCGCCGTCAATGCCGCCGCCGACGCCGCGGCGGCTGGGCGGGACGCCACCGAGCCGATGCTGGCGAAGAAGGGGCGCGCCTCCTACCTGGGGGAGCGGTCCGTCGGTCACATCGACCCGGGCGCCGCCTCCACTGCTCTGATCATGCGGGCGCTCGCCGACGTCGTCTCCGGCCAGACGGCGGACGCCGCATGACGGGCATCGTCGTCGTCTCGCATTCACGCCCGCTCGCCGACGCCGCCGTCGCCCTCGCCAAGGGGCTGATTCCAGGTCTGGATGCGCCCACGGAGGTGGCGGCGGGCCTGCCCGACGGCTCCCTGGGCACGGACGCCACCGAAATCATGGCGGCGATCGAGCGCGTCGACGACGGCTCGGGCGTACTGGTGTTGGCAGACCTGGGCAGCGGCGTACTCAGCGCCCAGATGGCCCTGGAGTTGCTGGACCCGGACCTGGCCGCGCACGTGCGCCTGTCCGGCGCCGCGCTGGTGGAGGGCCTGGTCGCCGCCTACGCGGCGGCCGGCACCGGCAAGGGCCTGGATGCGGTACAGGCCGACGCCGATGCCGCCGCGTCACTTAAACTGCGGCAGGTTGCAGGCCCCCCACCCGACTAGGAGCACCATGACCGAGACGACCTTCCAAGCCATCTCGATGATCATCTACTTCGTTGGAATGGTGGCGATCGGCTGGTGGGCCTACGGTCATAACGACTCCCTGGACGACTACATGCTGGCTGACCGCGGGCTCGGGCCCGCGGTCACCGCGCTGTCTGCGGGCGCCGCCGACATGTCCGGCTGGCTGCTGATGGGGCTGCCCGGGGCGCTGTACGCCAGCGGGCTGGTGGAGGCGTGGATCGCCGTCGGGCTGACGGTGGGGGCCTGGTTGAACTGGCGCTATGTGGCGCCCCGGCTGCGCTCCTACACGGAGGTCGCCCACGACTCCATCACCATCCCCAGCTTCCTGGACAACCGGCTGCACGACGACCGGCACCTGCTGCGCTGGGCCAGCGGGGGCGTGATCGTCGTGTTCTTCACCTTCTACGTCTCCTCCGGGATGGTCTCCGGCGGCACCTTCTTCGAGTCCTCCTTCGGCCTGGACTACCGGCTGGGTCTGACCCTGGTGGCCGCCATTACGGTGATGTACACACTGGTGGGCGGCTTCCTGGCGGTGTCCTACACGGACCTGGTGCAGGGAGTCATGATGGTGACCGCGCTGATCGCCGTGCCCGTTGTCGGTGTGACGCGCCTGGGCGGGTTGGGGCCGACCCTGCGGGCGGTCAGTGAAGTCGACCCGCACTACTGGGCGGTGCTCGGACCCACCACCTCCGTGATCGGCATCGTCTCCTCCCTGGCCTGGGGCCTGGGCTACTTCGGCCAGCCCCACATCATTGTGCGCTTCATGGCGCTGCGCAGCCCGCAGGAGGCCGTGGCCGGCCGCCGCATCGGCATCGGCTGGATGCTGTTCGCCGTCGCCGGGGCGGCCGCAACCGCCATCGTCGGTGTGGCGATCTACCAGCGCGACGGCGCCGCCCTGACCAACCCGGAGACCGTGTTCATCAGCCTGGGGCAGCTGCTGTTCCACCCCTTCGTGGCCGGGTTCATGCTGGCCGCCATCCTCGCCGCGATCATGTCCACCATCTCCAGCCAGCTGCTGGTCACCTCCTCCGCCCTGATCGAGGACCTGTACCGCCAGGTTTTCCACCGGCAGGTCTCCCAGCGTCGGCTGGTCATGTACTCGCGCTTCGCGGTGCTGAGCGTGGCCGTGATCGCCGCGGCCATGGCCTGGACGCCCAATGACACGATCCTGGCGCTGGTCGCCTTCGCCTGGGCGGGCTTCGGCGCCTCCTTCGGCCCCACGGTCCTGCTGTGCCTGTACTGGCGGCGGCTGACCGCCACGGGCGCCTTCGCCGGCATTATCGCCGGCGCCGTCGTCGTCATGATCTGGGGCAATGTCTCCGGCGGGCCCGGCGGCATCTTCGACCTGTACGAGCTCGCCCCCGGCTTCGCCGCGAACCTGCTCGCCGCCTGGGCCGTGTCCCGCGCCGGCACGCCGGACCACGCCGTCGCCGGCGAGTTCGACGCCGCCGTGGCCGCCGCCCGCTGAGACCTGTCGGCCGGCCGGGCCGCACCGGATACATGCGGGCCCGGCCGGAGTATCCTGGTGTTGCTCAAGGGAGAGACCACCATGAAGACCGTCCGCCGTCCCGCCGTCGCCGGAAGCTTCTACCCCGGGGATGCGCGCGCCCTGAAACGCATGCTCGCCGACCTGCTCACCCGGGCGCGGGCCCAGCTGTCCGCCGCCCCGGCCGTGCCCAAGGCCGTCGTCGTCCCGCATGCCGGCTACGTCTACTCCGGCCCCATGGCGGCGCGCGCCTACGCCCGCCTGGAGGCCGGCCGGGGACGCATCACCCGGGTGGTGCTGCTGGGACCCACCCACCGGGTGCCGGTGCGGGGACTGGCGCTGCCCGGCGCCGACCAGTTGGCCACGCCTCTGGGGGTGCTGAATGTCGACGCCGCCGGCTGCGCGCAGGCGGCCGCCCTGCCCGGCGTGACCACCGCGCCGGAGGTACACGCCTGGGAGCACTCCCTGGAGGTGCAGCTGCCCTTCATCCAGACCGTCCTGGGGGCTGACGTCGCGGTGGTGCCGCTGGCTGCCGGGGACGCCTCGGCGCGCACCGTCGCCGACGCGATCAATGCGCTGTGGGGCGGGCCGGAGACCGTCATCATCATCTCCTCCGACCTGTCCCACTACCTGCCGCAGGACTTGGCCGTAACCGTCGACGCGGAGACCGTCACGCGCATTCTCGCCTTGGACTCCTCCATCCCCCACGATCGCGCCTGCGGCGCCACCCCGCTGGACGGGATGCTGTTGGCGGCGCAGGAGCACGGCATGCGCGCCGAACTGCTGGGCCGGTGCACGTCGGCCGACACCGCCGGCGATCCGGATCGGGTGGTCGGCTACTGCGCCGTCGCACTCCATGAGGCGGCCACCGCAGATGCCGAGCCCGCCGCGGCCGCGGCGGGTCCACAGGCGACCGAGCCGCCCGCCGACGCCGGAGACACGCTGCTGCCCCTGGCCCGCAGGGCGATCGCCCGCGCGGTGGGCGCCGAGACCGGCACGCCCGCCGAGTTGCTGGCGGGGGAGCGACCCGCCTGGCTGTATCGCCCCGGTGCCGCCTTCGTCACCCTGCGCAGC
>NZ_QMIN01000073.1:0-29936 GCF_003287795.1 Actinomyces sp. Z5 | reverse complement strand
GTCGCTCGGCGACGACGTCGTCGCCAACGCCGTGGCCGCCGCCCTGCGCGATCCGCGCTTCCCGCCCGTGACGGCGATGGAGCTGCCTGCTCTGAACCTGGAGGTGTCGGTACTCACCACGCCCGAGGTCATGGATGCGCACGATGAGCAGGAGGTGCGCCGTCGCCTGCGCCCGGGGATCGACGGCGTGGTGCTGTCGCTGGGGGCCCGGCGCGCCACCTTCCTGCCGCAGGTGTGGGATGAGTTGCCCGACCCGGCCGACTTCCTGCGCCAACTCAAGCGCAAGGCCGGCTGGCCGGCCGGTTTCTGGGATGCGGACCTGGTGGTGGAGACCTACCGGGTTCGCGCCTGGGAGGAGCCGTGACCGCCTCCGCCCCGCCCGCCTCCAGGCCGGGTGCGGCGGGTGGGGACGCCGGATACACGGCCCGCTGGTGGCACCCGCTGCCGGACGGCCGGCTGCAATGCGACCTGTGCCCGCGGCACTGCCGCCTGCGGGAGGGACAGCGGGGTTTCTGCTTCGTGCGTCGGCGCAGCGGGGAGCGGATCGTGCTGACCGCCTACGGCCGGTCCACGGGTGTGTGCCTGGACCCGGTGGAGAAGAAGCCGCTGAACCATGTCCACCCCGGCAGTTCGGTGTTGTCCTTCGGCACCGCCGGCTGCAACCTGTCTTGCAAGTTCTGCCAGAACTGGGAGATCTCCACCGCCCGCTCCATCGAGGTGCTCAGCGTGGACGCCCCGCCGGGCAGCATCGTCGATCAGGCCGCCCGGTTGGGTGCCCGCGCCGTCGCCTTCACCTACAACGACCCGGTGGTCTTCGCCGAGTACGCCATCGACACCGCCCACGCCTGCCACGAGCGCGGGCTGTTGGCCTACGCGGTCAGCGCCGGGTGGATCTGTACCGAACCGGGGCTGGAACTGTTCGGCGCCGTCGACGCCGCCAACATTGATCTCAAGGGCTTCACCGAGGACTTCTACCGGAAGATCACCGGGGCGCGGCTGCGCGACGTGCAGGACACGCTGGTGCGCGTGCGCGAGCACACCTCGACCTGGCTGGAACTGACCACGCTGCTCATCCCGGACCTGAACGACTCGCCCGAGGAGGTCGGTCGGCTCGCCGCCTGGGTGGTCGGCGCGCTGGGCGCGGACACGCCGCTGCACCTGACGGCCTTCCACCCCGCCCACCGCATGCTGGACCGGCCACCGACGCCGGTGGCGACGCTTCGGCGGGCCCGCCGCGCGGCGCTGGATGCGGGGCTGCACTTCGTGTACCTGGGCAATGTGCGCGACGCGGATGGTGCGACCACGCACTGCCCCGGCTGCGGCGCCCCGGTTATCGTCCGCCGCGGCTACACGGTGGAAACCTACGAGCTGGATGCGTCGGGTTGCTGCCGGCACTGCGGGCGACGGCTGCCCGGCCTTTTCGACGCCGACGATCCCGGCGACGGCACGGCAGCATTCCCGTGGCGCCTGGCCCCGACGGGCTGGTGAGCGGCGCGCACCCGCAACCCGCATCCTTTTACACTTATCCCGGTAAGTGGAAAAGACTTCGGTGAGGGTGACAGATATGCCTGCTGGTCCGCCATCCCGTCCTTGACGTCGCCACCACCGCCCAGGAACTGAAGGTTTCTCCGCAGAGCGCCAGACGTTCGCTGGCACGCCTGGAGCAGGCGGGAATCGTGGTCAGCTATCAGGTGGCCCCCGGTCGGCGTGCCTGGCGTGCTCCCGATGTGCTGGCCCTCATG
The DNA here is from genome assembly GCF_003287795.1 of Actinomyces sp. Z5. NCBI lineage: Bacteria > Bacillati > Actinomycetota > Actinomycetes > Actinomycetales > Actinomycetaceae > Actinomyces > Actinomyces sp. Z5. The sequence goes on along the minus strand of NZ_QMIN01000073.1, from coordinate 28,194 downwards.
GACCGTGTCACCGCCGGCATACGCCGCCACTGAGACGTATCACACTCCCGCCCGTTTCAGGCGAACAGGGTTGCCACTGCTGCGACCAGCCACTAATGTCGGTGGTGCATGAAACGTGCTCCGGGGTCGGTGAAAGTCCGAACCGGCGGTGACAGTCCGCGACCCGGTTGTGTCCACCCGCAGGGTGGGTGCGGTCGGCTGAGCCGGTGGAATTCCGGCACCGACGGTGAAAGTCCGGATGGGAGGAGACACGTGGCGAGCGTCCGGCGTCGGCGGATCGTGGTGCGTTCCCATGCGGGCGCATCCCGGCCGTAGGCAGCGGCCCCGCGCCGTGCGGTGCTACGCGCGTACCGCCCGTCACCCCGGAGTGCCCCGGGGCGGGTGCTCCGGGGGAGCCGGAGAGGACACCGCGCATGACCAGCGCCACCGTCGCCAGCACCGCCCTCGGCGTGGCCGACCGTGAGGCTGCCCGCGCGCCGCGGCGCCCACGTACCGGATCGTCCCGTCTGCTGCGACCGTTGCTGAACCCACCGGCAGCCCTCGGGGCCGTGCTGCTGCTGGCCTGGTGGGCGATCACCCGCGCCGGGCTGATCCCGCCGGTCTTTCTGCCCAGCCCCGGCGACGTCGCCCGCCGCCTGGTGCTCGCCTTCACCCAAGGCGGCCTGGCCGGATACACCTGGGTGACACTGCGCGAGGCGCTGCTGGGCTGCCTGGCCGCCGCCGCCCTGTCGCTGCCCCTGGCCTGGACCCTGTACCACTCCCGTCGCTTCTCCCGCGCCGTCCTGCCGTACGTGGCCGCCTCCCAGGCGGTCCCGGCCATCGCCATCGCGCCGCTGCTGGTGGTGTGGATCGGCTATGGGACGGTGCCGACCGTGGTGCTGTGCGTGCTCATGGTCTTCTTCCCCATCACCGTCACCGTCCTGCTGGGCCTGCGGGGCCTGGACGCCGACGTCATCGACGCCGCCCGGCTCGACGGCGCCCACGGGCTGTCCATGCTGATCTACCTGGAGCTGCCCATGGCACTGCCCTCCATTCTGTCCGGCCTGCGCACGGGATTCACCCTGTCCGTCACCGGCGCCGTGATCGGAGAGATGACCATGGGCGGAGAGGGCCTGGGCATGGTGCTCGCCTCCCAGCGGCAGACCGTGGACACCACCGGGCTGTTCTCCACCATCGTGGTGCTGTGCGTCATCGCCACCACCATCCACTGGGTGCTGCATGAACTGGAGCGCCGCAGCCGCGTCGTCGCCTCCATGCGGGGGCGCCGCGCCACCTGAGTGCCCGCCCCGCCGCGGTGCGAACGCCGCTCCCAACCGATTCCAACTATCCCCACTTCTACCCGCCCGCTTCCCCTCACCGCCGCACGGCACCGAAAGGAACCCCCATGACCGCCCTCACCCCCCGCTTGACCCGCCGCACGCTGCTGACCGCCATGGGAGCGGGCACCGCCGGGCTGCTGGCAGCCTGCGCCTCGGGCACCGGCGCCCGGACCGCGACGGCCTCCGCCACCGCCGACGCCTCCGGGCTGGTGATCGGCATGACCTACACCCCGAACGTACAGTTCGCCCCCTTCTACCTGGCCCTGGCCGACGGCGAGTATGCGGCGGGCGTCTCCCTGCGCCACCACGGGGAGCAGGAGGGGCAGTTCGACGCACTGCTGGCCGGGACCGAGCAGGTGGTGGTGGCGGGCGGCGACGAGGCCATCGTGGCCGCGTCCAACGGCAATGAGTTGGTGATCATCGGCGGCTACTACCAGCGCTACCCGGGCTGCATCATCGTCCCCGAGGAGTCCGACATCACCCAGCTCGCGGACCTGGCCGGCAAGACGATCGGCACCCCCGGCAAGACGGGAGAGACCTGGTACTCGGTGCTGGTGGCGCTGTCCTCGGCCGGGCTGAGCGAGGACGACGTCGACGTGCAGGAGATCGGCTACACCCAGCAGGCCGCCCTTTCCAGCGGCAAGGTGGACGCGATCGCCGGCTTCTCCAACAACGACGCCGTCCAGATCGCCCAGAACGGCATGCCCGTGCGCATCATCGCGATCGGCGAGGAGGTGCCGCTGCTGGGTGCCTCCCTGATCACCACCCCGCAGGTGCTGGCCGACCGCCGCGCCGAGCTGGAGGAGGTGGTGACCGCCTCCGCCGTCGGGATGACCAAGTTCGTGGATGACCCCGATGCGGCCGTGGAGGCCACCAAGGAGTACGTGCCCGACCTGGTCGACTCCGCACAGGCCGACAATGCACGCGAGGTGGCCGTGGCCACGGGTGAGCTGGTGCGGCCCAGCGAGAACACCGTGGTGGGCGCGCTGGTGCCGGAGCAGGTGGGGGAGACCATCGACTTCCTGGCCGGCCGCGGCCTGCTCGGTGAGACCACCGTGACCTCCGACGACGTCTGCGAGCCGCTGCTCACCGTCTGAACATAGTTACAGTCGGCAGGCCACCAGGGAGGACACCAGGATGGCGCGCGCGCCGATGGCGTAGAGCTCGTCCATGACGCGGTTGGCGTCCTTGCGGGGGACCATCGCCCGCACCGCCACCCAGTCGGGGTTCTGCAGCGGGGAGACGGTGGGGGACTCGATGCCGGGGGTGATCTCGCTGGCCAGGTGCAGCCGGTTCATGGGGATGTCGTAGTCCACGAGCACGTAGGAGCGGGCCCGCAGCACCCCCTCCAGACGGCGTACGAGCGTGGCCAGGCCGGGCTCGTCGCGGTACTGCTCGGTGGTGATCAGCACCGCCTCACTGGCCAGGATCGGTTCGCCGAAGGTCTCCAGGCCGGCGGCACGCAGCGTGGACCCGGTCTCGACGACGTCGGCGATCAGGTCCGCCACCCCCAGCTGCACGGAGGACTCCACGGCGCCGTCCAGGTGCACGGTCTGAGCATTGATTCCCTGTTCGGCCAGGAAGTTGCGCACGAGCACGTCGTAGGAGGTGGCCACCCGCTTGCCCTCGATGTCGGCGAGCGTACTCATGGTGCCGGCGGGCGCGGCGAAGCGGAAGGTGGAGCGGGCGAAGCCGAGTGGCAGGTGCTCGATCGCCTCCACGCCCGAGTCCAGCAGCAGGTCGCGGCCGGTGACGCCGGCGTGCACGGTGCCCTGGCCGACGTAGACGGCGATGTCGCGCGGACGCAGGAAGAACAGCTCAACCTGGTTGGCGTCGTCGACCAGGACGAGTTCCCGCCCGGAACGGCGGGTGCGGTAGCCCGCCTCGGCGAGCATGGTGGTGGCGGGCTCGGACAGGGAGCCCTTGTTGGGCACGGCGATGCGCAGCACGGTGGTCCTTGATGTGGTGAGTGGTTGGTGGGTCGATGCGGGGCCCGGCGGGCCGGTCACAGGTAGCGGTAGATGTCCTCGAGCGTGTACCCCTTGGCGAGCATCATCACCTGGGTGTGGTACAGCAGCTGGCTGAGCTCCTCGCAGGCGGCCTCGTCGGACTCGTGCTCGCAGGCCATCCAGGACTCGGCAGCCTCCTCCACCAGCTTCTTGCCGATGAAGTGCACACCGCGGTCGAGCTCCTCAACCGTGCCGGACCCGGCGGGGCGGGTGGCGGCCTTGTCCTTGAGCTCGGCGAAAAGGTCCTCGAAAGTCTTCATGGGCTCAGCGTAGTGCAGCCCCCGGTGTGGTCGCCGCGCCCGCCCGGGCCGCGGGCAGGGCCTGGGCCAGCCGGGCGGCGTGGCGGCCGGCCGCGGCCGCGGTCAGAAAGCCGGCGGCGTCCTCGGACAGGCCGCGGCCCATGGTGTTCAGGCGCACGCCGGCCTCCCGCTCCATGGCGGCCAGGGCCCCGAACAGCCCGGTCACCGGCACCTCCACCAGCCGGTGCGTGGCTCCCTGCCGGCGCGGGGCGCACAGGGCGGCGGCCTGCTCGGCCACCTGCCGCCCGAAGGCGCCCTCCAGGCGAGGAACGACGACGTCGGCCGCGGCCAGGGCGACGCGCCCGTAGGCGGTCAGGGAGTGGTGGGAGATACCGCGGTGGCGGGCGCGGCCGTCCGCCTCGGACACGCGCAGACAGGCGACCGGGTGGCCGTCCAGGGCGGCGACGGCGTTGACGGCGTCGCCGCAGGCCACGCCGGAGAAGCCCCAGGGGGTGTCGGTGCCCAGGTTGCCGGGGCCCTGGGCGACCACGATCACGTCCGCGCCCAGCACCAGCCGGGCCGCCAACAGGCCGTTGTGGATGCTGACGGCCTCCAAATCCCCGCCCCAGGCCTGCCCGACGCTGACGGTGCCGGCCAGCAGCCCCGCCTCCTGCAGGGCGGCGACCGTACGCGAGTAGGGCAGCGGCAGGGCGCCGCCGTCGGTCATGACGTAGACGACGCGCAGCTCGCGCCGCCGCGACGGCGTGGCCGCCGCGTCGCGGTCCGGCTCCAGCGGGGCGCGCAGGCCCGCCAGGACCGCCGGCAGGGCGGAGTGCAGGTCGGCGATCACCACGGGCGTGCCCGCGAGGGTGAGGTCCTCGATCGGGGCGGACAGCAGCGCATGGGCGGGAGTGTCCTGCTCATCGACGCCGGTGACCATCACCTGGTCGGGCATGTAGCGGGCCTTGACCAGGTGGCCGTCCGGCGCCGGATCGGCCGGCAACACGCTCGGCCGCGCGGTCACCATCGCGTGCCCGCCGGTGCCCAGGCCGCGGGCCAGTGCGGACACCTCCAGCCGCACCCACTCGCCGGGCTCGGGCAGGCCGGTGACGGACTCGTAGGCGACGGCCCGGCACGGCTCGCCGTCGCCGAGCACGACGGCGCCCGGCGGGGCCGACACGATCCGGGCCTCGACCTCCGCGCAGCGCCTGCCGGGACGTCCCCAAATCCGCCGCACGCCGAGCACGTTCGCGTCACGCCACATCATGTCCTCACCCTAAGCCACCCGGGTGTCTCACCCGCACCGGCACCGCCGCAGCGCCTACGCTGGCGCCGTGCCCCAACCCGCATCCCGCCCCGCTCCGGCCGCCATCCCCGCCGAGGAACGGCAGGTCAACCTGCTGCTGGCACTGCGCAACACCGCCGTGGGCCTGACGCGCACACAGATCACCCGCACGGTCGCCGGCTATGACGCCGACGGCGGCGCCTCCGCCGAGCGCATGTTCGAGCGCGACAAGGGCGTGCTGCGGGACTTGGGCATCCAGATCACCACCATCGGCCGGGGCGAGGACGCCCGCTACCGCATCACGGACGCCGACTACACGCTGCCCGACCTGACGCTGACGGCCGCGCAGGCCGCCGCTGTCGAGCTGGCCGCCTCCGCCTGGCGCAGTGGGGCGCTCACCCCCGCGGCCCGGCACGCACTGACCAAGATGCGGGCGGTCGCCGCGGACTCCGACCCCGCGCCGCTTCCGGATCTGAGCATTGACCTGGGCAGTGACATCTCCGGTGGACAGGTGCCCGCCGAGCTGGCCGGCGCCGTCCAGGAGCGGCGCCGCGTGAGCTTCGACTACGCCTCCGCCAGTTCCGGGAGAGTGGGGGCTCGCATCGTGGAGCCGCACCGGCTGCGCATGAGCGAGGGCGCCTGGTATCTGGACGGCCGGGACCAGTCCTCCGGCCAGCAGCGCACCTTCCGGCTGGCTCGCATCGTCGGGCCGGTGTCGGTGATCTCCGCGGCCGAGGCCTTCCCGGCCCCGGCCGCGCCCGCCCCCGCCGGGGTTGAGGCGGTGCTCGTCGTCGCTCCCGGCCGCGCCCTGCAACTGCGCGCCCGCGCGCACGCTACCGCGCCGGCGCGCCGACCGGCCGGCTGGGACGAGATCCATGTGACCTACACGGACCGGTTCTCCTTCGCCGGGACGCTTGCCGCCCTGGCCGACGCGGTCGTGGTCCTGTCCCCGTCCGAGCTGCGAGACGACGTCGCCGCGCACCTGCGGGCGGTGGCCGCCCTCGGCGGGCCCCCACCGGCCCAGGAGGGGCACTGACATGGCCCGCCCCAGTTCCACCGACCGGCTGGTGCGGCTGCTCGCCCTGCCCGCCTGGGTGTCCGAGCACGACGGCGCCACCCTGGAGCAGGCGGCCGCGCACTTCGGCGTCACCGCGCAGACCATCCGCCGGGATGTGGACACCCTGTGGGTCTCCGGCCTGCCCGGGGGCCTGCCCGACGAACTGGTGGACTTCTCCGCCGAAGCCCTCGAGGCCGGCCGGCTCAGCCTGACCGAACCGCTGGGCCTGGACCGGCCCGTGCGCCTGTCCCACCGCGAAGCGGTCGCGCTGCTGCTCTCATTGGGCGTGCTGGCGCAGGTGCTGGCCGACGATCCCGACGCCGCGGCCGTCCTCGACCAGACGCGCCGCGCCCTGCACCGGGCCCTGGGCGCCTCGAGTAGCGCGGACGCCCCGGCGTCACCGGCGGTTCCCGGGCCGCAGGCCGCACCGGCGGGCGTGCTGCCGGCCGTGCGCCGGGCACTCGCCGGGCGACGGCGCCTGCACCTGGTCTACGTCTCCGCCACCGACACCCGCACCGAACGCGACGTCGACCCCCTCGAACTGGTCAGCGACGGCACTCACCTGACGCTGCGCGCCTGGTGCCTGACCGCCCGTGCCGAGCGATCCTTCAGAATCGACCGTATTTTGCAGGCGCAGGTCCTGGACGTGCCGGCCGTCAGCCACCGGGCTCCGCACCGCGCCCCGCGCACAGCCGCAGTGGAGGCGACGCTCGTGCTCAAGCCGACCGGCCGCTGGCTGGTCGAGCAGATCCCCTGTGAGGTGTTGCATACCGACCGGGATGGCACACTGCACGTGCGGATACGGGGGCGGGACCGGGCCTGGCTGGTGGGCCTGGTGCTGTCCGCCGGCCGTCACCTCCGGTCGGTCGCTCCCACCGACCTCGCGGCCGAGGCGGCCACGGCCGCCCAGCGCGCCCTGGACAGTGCGGCCGCCGTATACGCCTGTGGTGGAACACCGGCGAACGGATGCGCGCCCGACGACGGCGAAACGCTAGACTCGTGAGCGTATCTGCGGGCTCATCTACAGTCGCGAGCCCCATGAAAGGAGTTGCGTCGTGATCAAGCCCACGCACATCGTCGTCCTGCTTGTCGTCGTCCTGCTCATCTTTGGCGCCAACCGGCTGCCGGAGATCGCCGGCAGCATCGGCAAGTCGATGAAGGTGTTCAAGAAGGAGGTCAAGGAGCTCCGCGAAGACGAGGAGACCCCCGTCGCGCAGCAGCCCCCGGCCCAGATTCCGCAGCAGCCGCAGCAGGGCACCTACTACACCCAGCCGACCCAGGCGGGTCAGACCGCTCCGCAGGCGGCGCCCCAGCAGCCGGCCGCCCCGCAGCAGCCGCAGCCGTACACGGACGGCACCGTCCAGCAGTGACGCCCCGGCCCGCGGGGCCGTGACTGCGCCGCGGGCCGCGCGTCCACCTCACCTCGCCGCTGGGACCGGGCCCGCCCGGTCCCGCGTGCGTACGGTCACCAGCATCCGGGAGGAGTAGAACGTGCCGCATATGCCTAAGCTGCCCGGCCGCAAGCGCAAGGAGAACCCCGAGGCGATCATGTCGATCGGGGACCACCTGCGCGAGTTGCGCAACCGCCTGTTCATCTCCGCAATCGGCATCACCGTGATGGCGGTCGTCGGCTATTTCCTGTACGACGCCGCGTTCCAGTTCATCACTCACCCGGTCGAGGTCGCCAACGCCCGCGGCGCCAAGCTCAATATCAACTTCTCCACCATGCTGTCCTCATTCGACATGCGACTGCGGGTGTCGATCTGGATCGGCGTGCTGCTGTCCTCCCCGCTGTGGATCTACGAGTTCTTCGCCTACGTGGGCCCGGGCATGACTCGTAAGGAGAAGGCCTACACCTGGATCTTCGGCGTTGTCGGACTGCTGCTGTTCGCCGCCGGCTGCGCGCTGGGCATGTGGATCATGCCGCGCGCGACGGTGATCCTGACCGGCTTCATCCCGAAGACGGCGTCTTCCACCGGCATCATGGATGCGTCGATTTACCTGTCTTTCGTGCTGCGGCTGGTGCTGGCCTTCGGCGCCGCCTTCCTGCTGCCGGAGATCCTGGTCGCCCTGAACCGGCTGGGCGTGATGAAGGGGCGCACCATGCTCAAGGGGTGGCGCTGGGCGGTGGTCGGCATCTTCACCTTCATGGCCTTCGCGAACCCGCTGCCGGACCCGTGGTCGATGATCTTCATGGCGATCCCCATCACCGGCCTGTACTTCCTGGCCTGCTTCATCTCCATCCGGCATGACAAGAACGTGGCGAAGCGCCGCGCCGAGGAGGATGCCGCTCTGGACGCGGCCCTGGCCGAGAACTCCTCCGTCCCCACCGCCTGAGAACCACACCCGCCCGCCGCCGTTTCGTCGTAAGCAAGCACCTGCTGGCCGTGCGAAGCGGTGGCGGGCTACGCATAGGGTTACCCCATGAGCTCGCCCGCCGAACGCTACGCCGCTGCACGCCGTCGCCAAGCGGAGTCACGCACCGAGCTCGCCCGCTTTGCTGCGACCTACGACTTCCCCTTCGATGACTTTCAGAATGACGCCTGCCGGGCCCTAGAGGCCGGAGAGGGCGTGCTGGTGGCGGCGCCCACCGGCGCCGGCAAGACCGTGGTGGGTGAGTTCGCCGTCCACCTGGCACTGTCCAAGGGGCTCAAGGCCTTCTACACGACCCCGATCAAGGCCCTGTCGAACCAGAAGTACCTGGACCTGGTCGCCCGCCACGGCGCCGACCGGGTGGGCCTGCTCACCGGGGACACCTCCATCAACCCCCACGCTGACGTGATCGTCATGACCACCGAGGTACTGCGCAACATGCTCTACTCCGGGGCCCGCGACCTGGATCGGCTCGGCTACGTGGTCATGGACGAGGTCCACTACCTGGCCGACCGCTTCCGCGGCCCGGTGTGGGAGGAGGTGATCATTCACCTGGCCCCAGAAGTGCAGGTGGTGTCACTGTCCGCCACGGTCTCCAACGCCGAGGAGTTCGGGGACTGGCTCGGGCAGGTGCGCGGCCGCACCGCCGTCGTGGTCTCCGAGCACCGCCCGGTGCCGCTGACTCAGCACATGCTGGTGGGCCGACGGCTGCTGCCCCTGTACTCGGCACCGGCGCAGTCCGCAGCCACCGATCAATCCGCCGCGGGAGAGGCCCGCTCGTCCGCCCAACCGCCATTGAATCCCGACCTGCTGCGGGCGGTGAGGGATGCGCGCCGCGCCGCCGCCGGGGAGGACCATCGGGGCGGCTATGGGCGCGGTGGCGGGCGCAGGGCGGTCTCCGGACGTGGGGGCCGGTGGTCGCGCAATGCCGGTGGCGGCCGCCCACCGCGCCGCGGCGAGGGCGGGGCCCGCACCGCCCACCTGCGCCCGCCCTCACGCCGCACGGTCATCGGTGCCCTGCAACGCGCCGACCTGCTGCCGGCGATCGTGTTCGTCTTCTCCCGTGCCGGCTGTGAGAACGCGGTGCGGGAGGCCATCTCCCACGGCGTGGACCTGACCACCCCACAGGAGGCCCGCCGAATCCGGGAGATCATCGACCGGCGCACCGCGGAGATCCCCACCGCCGACCTGGGGGTGCTCGGCTTTCACGCCTGGGCGCACGCACTGACCCGGGGCGTGGCCGCGCACCACGCCGGCCTGCTGCCGGTGTTCAAGGAGACCGTCGAGGAGCTTTTCGCCGCCAACCTGGTCAAGGTCGTCTACGCCACCGAGACCCTGGCGCTGGGCATCAATATGCCCGCACGCACCGTGGTGCTGGAGTCGCTGCGCAAGTGGAACGGCTCGGCGCACGTGACCCTGACGCCGGGGGAGTACACGCAGTTGACCGGCCGCGCGGGCCGGCGCGGCATCGACGTCGAGGGGCACGCCGTCGTCCTGGCCACCGACGAGGCCGAGTCCGCCTTCGTCTCCTCCCTCGCCTCCCGCCGCACCTACCCACTGGTGTCCGCCTTCCGCCCCACCTACAACATGGCCGTCAACCTGCTGGGGCGCCTGCCGCGCGAACGGGCCCGGGAGGTGCTGGAGTCCTCCTTCGCCCAGTTCCAGGCCGACCGGGGCGTGGTGGAGCTGGCCGCCGAGGTCCGTCGCAAGCGCCGGAACCAGGACACGCTGGAGCAGCAGATGGCCTGCCACCTGGGCGACTTCGGCGAATACGCCCTCCTGCGCCGTCGCATCGCCGACGCCGAGGCCGACCAGTCCCGCACCAACCGGGCCGAGCGCCGCCGCGAGGCGAGCCGGTCCATGGGGGCACTGGCGCGCGGCGACGTGGTCCTGTACCGCACCGGCAGGCGTCACCGGCACGGCGTCGTCGTCGCCCAGCATGCGGCGAGTTCGGGGGAGCCTTACCTGACGGTGGTCGGCGAGGACAAGCGGGTGCACACCCTCACCCCCGAGAGCACCCCGGACGGCGTCAACCGGGTCGGCTCACTGCCGGTGCCGGAGGACCTCGACGCCCGCCGCCCGCACCAGCGGGAGCGCCTGGCCGAGCGCCTGATAGAGGCGCTGCGCGCCGGCGCTCTGGATGCCTCCACCGCGCGCGGCTCCCGCCGCGGCCACCGCCACGACGCCGACGCCGCCTCCCGCCTCGAGCAACTGCGCCACCAGCTGCGCGCCCACCCCTGCCACGCCTGCCCGCACCGCGAGGAGCACGCCCGTATCGGCCGCCGCTGGGTGCGTGCGCGCGAAGACCTGGACCGGTTGCAGTCCCGGGTGGATCGGCGCACCGGCACGATCGCCCGCCAGTTCGACGCCGTGTGCCGGGTGCTGCTGGAGCTCGGTTACCTGGTCCCGGTCGAGGCGGATCGGCCCGAGGGCGAGCTGCGGGTCACGGCGGCCGGCAGGATGCTTGCGCGCGTATACGCCGAGCGGGACCTGCTGGTGGCCGAGTGCCTGCGCCAGGGGCTGTGGGACGGCCTGAACCCGGCGGAGTTGGCGGGGGCGGTGTCGGCCTGCGTGTACGAGCCGCGGATGGCGGTGTCCTCACTCGGCCTGCCGACCGCGCCCGGCTCCCGCCTGGGGGAGGTGCTGCGCCAAGAGCTCTCCGTGTCCCGGCGCATCAGCAACCTGGAGGCCCTGGAGCGGGTGGAGCCCTCCGCCGGCGCCGAGCCCGCCGTGGCCGGGTCGGTGCGGGACTGGGCCGACGGCGCCGATCTGACCACCATCCTGGCCGACTCGGACCTGACCGCCGGGGATTTCGTGCGCTGGTGCAAGCAGCTGCTGGATGTGCTCGGGCAGCTGGCCACGCTCAGCGCGGGGGAGCCGCCCCGGTCGGCTGACTCCGCCGGCCGCTCAGACCTGGCCCACCTGAACCGGCTGGCCCTGACCGCCGCCGAGGCCTGTCTCGATGTCAACCGAGGAGTGGTGAGTTGGTCGTCCGTATGAGGTCCCGTGCACGCCACCTGCTGACACTGCCGGCCTGTACCTGCGCCGGCCTGGCCGTATGGGCCGCCTTCCCGCCCATCGGGGCCTGGTGGGCGGCCCCGCTCGGGCTCGCCCTCTTGGCCTCGGCGCTGCGCGATCGTGGCCCCTGGGCGGGGGCGGGCCTCGGGCTGGTGTTCGGCGTCGCCCTGTTCACCCCGATGCTGCACTTCACGGCGGTGGCCATGGGCAACCCGGTCGGCTGGGTGGCGCTGACGGCGGTGGAGTCGCTCTACCTCGCGGCCTTCGGCGCCGCGTGGGCGTTGGCCTCTCGCATCGGCCACCTGGAGCGTCCCACCGCCACGGCCCTACTGGCGCGCATGTTGGCCTTCACCGTGATCTGGTGCGGGGTGGAGGAACTGCGCTCGTCCTGGCCGTGGGGCGGCTTCCCCTTCGGCCGGCTCGCCTTCGCCATGGCCGACGCCCCCATGCTGCCCTTCGCCGCCTACGGGGGCATCGTCGGGCTGAGCGCGCTGGTTGCATTGGTGGGGGCCGGCGTGGCCGAGGCCGCCCATGCGCTGCGCCGCCGTCGTGCCTTCAACGCGCTGGTGGCCGCGGCCCTCGCCGGCGCCGTGGTGGTCGCGCCGGTGGCGCTGCCGATGGAGAGCAGCGCCCAGGACGGAACCCTGCGCGTCGGCGCGGTGCAGGGCAATGTGGCCGAGGAGTTCGAGGACGCCTTCAACCGGGCGCTGGAGGTGACCGGCAACCACGCCGAGGCGACCCTGACACTGGCCGAGACCGTCGGCCGGGGCACCCTCGACGTGGTGATCTGGCCGGAGAACGCCGCCGACCTGGACCCGCGCGACGTCCCCGCGTCGGCGACGCTGGTGGAGGCGGCCGCCCAGGCGGTGGGGGCGCCGATCCTAGTCGGATCCGTCCCGTACGCCGAGGGCGTGCGCTACAACGACATGGTGGTGTGGACGCCAGGCGTCGGCGCGGGGGAGTACTACCGCAAGCACCGGCCGGTGCCCTTCGCGGAGTACATTCCCCTGCGCGAGCAGCTGCGCCACATCACCCGCCAGGTGGACCGTATCGGCACCGACCTGGCCCCCGGCACGGGCCCACAGACGCTCACCATTCACGCCGCTGCTCAGGACCGCGACGTCACGCTGGCCATGGGCATCTGCTTCGAGGTCGCCTATGAGGACACGCTGCGCGCCGGGGTCGAGCAGGGCGGCGAGGTGATCGTCATCCCCACCAACAACGCCAGCTTCCTGCACTCCTCGGAGGCCGAACAGCAGCTGGCGCAGGGGCGGATCCAAGCGGTCATGCACGGACGCGCCCTGGTGCAGGTCTCCACCGTCGGAGTGACCGCCATCATCAACCCCCGCGGCGTCGTCGAGCAGCGCACCCAGGCCTACACGCAGGCCTCGCTCGTGGCCGATGTACCGCTGCGCACCTCCATCACCGTGGCCGACCGGCTCGGGGCCGCACCCGGGCTCGCCGCGCAGCTGGGTGCCGCACTGCTGGCCGCGGCCGGTATGGTTTCCGGTGTGTCACGACTGCGCCGTCGGCGGCGGTGAGCGTGACCGTGCCGCAGCCCGCACAAGGGACAGGAGAAGGACCGTGAAGGCTCTGGTCGTCATACCCACCTACAACGAGATCGAGACCCTTGCAGGGGCGCTCGACGGCGTACGGCAGGCCGCGCCGAAGGCCCACATCCTGGTGGTGGACGACAACTCGCCCGACGGCACCGGCCGTCTCGCCGACGCCCGCGCCCAGGCCGACGACCACATTCACGTGCTGCACCGCAATCAGAAGAGCGGGCTGGGTCCAGCCTATCTGGCGGGCTTCTCCTGGGCACTGGCCTCCGGATATGAGCTGGTATGCGAGATGGACGCCGACGGCTCCCACCGGCCGGAGGACCTGGCGCTGCTGATTCAGCGCGCGGAGATGGCCGATGCGCCCGACCTGGTGATCGGGTCCCGCTGGGTGTCCGGCGGTGCCACCGCGGATTGGGATGCGAAGCGCGTGGCCCTGTCCCGCGGCGGCAACCTGTACATCAACGCCATGCTGGGGCTCGGGGTCAGGGATGCGACCGCGGGCTTCCGGGTGTACCGGGCGAGCCTGCTGCGTCGGTTGAATCTGGGTGAGGTGGAGGCGCTCGGTTACGGCTTCCAGGTCAACATGACCAAGCTGGTGGCCGACGCCGGTGGACGCATCGTGGAGATGCCCATCACCTTCCGGGAGCGGGAGGCGGGCCGGTCCAAGCTGTCCGGCGGGATCTTCTCCGAAGAGCTGGCCCTGGTCACCAAGTGGGGGCTGGCCCGGCGCGGGGCGCAACTGGCGGACGCGGCCGGCTCGGCGGCGACCGCCGTGCGCGGCGCCGCCGACCGCGTACGGCGCGCGGCTCAGAAGCGTTCGCGGTAGATCTCCCCGGAGCGCAGCATCTCCAGGCGCTCGTCCAGCAGGACCTTCAGGTCCTCAATGTCGCGGCGCTCCAGCAGCATGTCCCAGTGCGTGCGCGGCGCCTTCTTCGGCTCCTCCGACTCGGGCTCATCCTCGCCGCGCAGGGCGGCGGCCTGGCCACATTCGGGGCACTCCCAGGTGGGGGGCACCTCCGCCTCCACGGACATAGGCACGGTGGTGACGTGGCCCAGGGGGCACTCGTAGGTGATGTTCTGCCTGGCGGCGAACTCGACGCCCTCCTCGGACTCCATCGACTTCGCGCCGATCGTCATGCCTCGCAGTGCGCGATCCGCCATGCTGGTGGCCTTCCTTCCCGCTGTTGCTTAACTGCCGAGAGGATAACGCACCCGGGCCACGGCGCATTCCCGCGCCGCCGCACCCACCCGAGCGAATGCCCAGCGCCGGAACGCGACTACCGCCCGGCGTACTGCGGCATACTTGGCGCCATGGCAACCAAGCGTATCGGAATCCTGACCGCCGGTGGCGACGCCCCGGGACTCAACGCCGCGATCCGCGGCTTCGGCAAGGCGGCAATCGGCGAGCATGGCTGGAAGCTGATCGGTTTCCGCGATGGCATGCGCGGCCTGGCGGAGAACCGATACACCGAGCTGGACGGCGCGGCCCTGTCCGGCATCCTGACCACCGGTGGCACCATGCTCGGCACGAGCCGGGACAAGGTGCACCGCATGATGGTGGACGGCGAGGTCCGCGACATGATTCCCACCATCGTGGAGAACGTCGAGAAGGACAAGCTGGACGCCCTGGTGTGTCTGGGCGGGGGTGGAACCGCCAAGAACGCCCGTCGACTGATGGACGCCGGCATTAATGTGCTGCACCTGCCCAAGACCATCGACAACGACATCGTGCGCACCGACACCTCCTTCGGCTTCTCCACCGCCTTGGAGATCGCCACCGAGGCGGTGGACCGGCTGCACTCCACAGCGCACTCCCACCACCGCATCATCCTCACCGAGATCATGGGCCACCGGGCCGGGTGGCTGGCCCTCGGGGCGGGCGTGGCCGGGGGCGCGGACGTAATCCTGCTGCCCGAGGTTCCGTACTCGGTGGAGGCGATCGCGGAGAAGATCCAGCGGCGCCGCAAGCAGGGATCGAGCTTCTCGGTCGTGGCCGTCGCGGAGGGCGCCCGCAGCGTCAAGGACGCCGAGGAACTCGCTCACGCCCAGGCCCTGGTCAAGGACGCCTCCAGCCCGGAGCTGAAGGCCATGGCGAAGAAGGGCGTCAAGGCGCTGGAGGCCTCCCACCGCGCCAACACCTTCACTCTGGCCGAGCAGCTCGAGGCCGCCACCGGCCTGGAGGCACGGGTGACCATCCTGGGCTACGTACAGCGCGGCGGCACCCCGAATGCGGCCGACCGGCTGTTGGGAACCCGTCTGGGCGTGGCCGGGGCCAACGCCATCGCGGACGGCAAGTACGGCGTCATGGTCGCCGACCGCGGGCACGACACCGCACTGGTGCCCCTGAAGGACGTGGCCGGCAAGGTCAAGTACGTGCCGCGCGACCACGAGTGGATCAAGGCCGCCCGCGCGGTCGGCACCGCCCTGGGCGACTAGGCGGCCGGAGCCTGCCTGGGCGGCACCGCCGTCGAGGAGCGGACCACCAGTGAGCCGGCCGGCCGGCAGTGCCCCTAGTCCAGCGCTCGTGTTCCCGGGAGCACCTCGGGGTCGTGGTTGGCCAGTAGGCCCAGGCAGCGCGGATCGTCGCCGGCCGCGCGCACCCAGTCCAGTGAGCGCTTGGCCTGTGCCGCGTCGACGACGACACCGGGCCGTAGTCCCTCCTCAAAGGAGGGGCGGCCGTAGCCGGCGTCGGAGGTCAGCAGCAGGAAGTGGCGCGGATCGGGGACGCCCGGTGCATCGACGCCGTCGACCCACCGATCCCGGTCGGTCTCCGCGACCGCGCCGGTGCGCACGATGGTGGCACACAGTCCGCGGGCGTGCCCCGGCACCGCCACCATCACCAGGCTGCCGTCCCCGAAGACATCGAATCCGGCGCCGAAGGGGCCCACCTGTGTGTTCCAGCTGAAGGTGCCCACGTCCACACCGTCCCACTCGTGGCGCAGATAGCGCAGGCGGTCGGTATTGCCCGCCTCCCACTCGGGGGAGGAGACCAGAATGCGGGGAGCCTCCTTGACATGCGACAGGCCGTCGGCGTGGTCGCAGTGCAGGTGGCTGAGCAGCACCAGGTCGACGTCACGTGGCCGAATGCCGCGCTCTTCGAGTTGCTCGTGGACGGCCGCTCCGACTGGCAGCACCGCCTTGTTCACGGGGTACTGAGTTCGCAGGTTGGCGATCTGTCCGGCTCGTGTCCGATTGCGGGCGTTCCAGCCGGTGTCTATGAGAATGAGTCCGTGGGGCCCCTCCAGCAGGTAGCAGGACACGGGCGCCTCAATCAGGTGACGGCGGCTCCGGCCGAGGTGCGTCCAGGCCAGCGGACGATCGGAGTCCCGGTGGTAGGGAAGAGCCTCATCGATGATGACGGTGCCGGTGTGCAGCACCGTCAGCTTAGCGGTGGCGGCGGAGATATCAGGCATGCGGGTTTCCTTTCACGTGGGGGCGTAGTGGCCCTGTTTCCAGTAGGCGTTGGAGCGGTCCGGGGGCCAGGGCGGCGAAGCTGTAGCGGCGGGGCACGACGGTGGTACGGGCGCGCCGATTGATACTGCGTACGATCTCCTTCACCACTTGGCCGCGATCGACGGGGGTGAACACGCCGCGGTATCCGCCCCAGGCGGCGGTCAGCGCGGCGTTCTCCCGCAGCGTCGCTTGCATTGGGGTGTCGAAGAAGGTCGGGTGCACACTGCCGACGGTGACGCCGCTTCCGGCCAGTTCCAGGCGCAGGCTGTCGCACAGGGCGACGACGCCGGCCTTCGAGGCGGCGTAGGAGGATTGCATGGGGGAGTGGACGAATGCCGCCAGGGAGGAGACGGCCACCAGGTGCCCACGGGTCCGGCGCACATACGGCAGGGTCGCTCGGAAGGTGCGCCATACGGCGGTCAGGTTCGTGTCTATGTCGCGTTCGAAGGCCCGCGGATCTACGTCTTCGAGGGTGTCGGCGGTGTCGGTTCCGGCGCCGGCGATGACCACATCGATGCGTCCGAAGTGGTCCGCCGTCCGCGCCGCGACCCCTTCGAGCTGTGTCAGCTCCGCCACGTTCCCTTGCAGGGCCAAGGCGCGATCCGGGCCGCCGAGCTCCGCGGCGAGTGCTGCGAGTCGCTCCTGTGAGCGGCCCACGAGCGCGATGCGGGCGCCGTGGCGGTGAAGCTCGCGTGCCAGGTCGGTGCCGAGTCCTCCAGTGGCGCCGGTGAGCAGCACTACGGCTTCATCCAGGCATAGGCGTTCCCGGCGACGGCTTCGGCTGCCCCGCCGGGTTGCGGGGTGGGTGTGGGCGGTGGTCACGGACGATCCTTCCTAACAGTGCCTCCGGGGTATTCGGGGCTGGTGGGGATGCCAAGTCCCGGCGCAGTCATGTGCAGCACCAGGTCTCGCAGCATTTGGGAGTCCGCTGCGATATCAATCGCACTGTCAGCGCCGTGCATCTCGGCCAGCCAGCGCCGCATGGTCCAGGTGACGCCGGCGGCAATTGCCTCACTGCTGACCCGCAGGGGTAGCGGCCCAGCGGCAAGCGCCGAGGCAGCGGGCGAGGAGGTACGCAGCCTCTCAGCGAGGAACTCGATGATGGCCGTCTCGACGGCGGGACCACCGGGACCGTTGAGTACGCGCAGGAAGAACTCGGCGTGGGGTTGCATGCGCGTGAGGAGTTGCCGGAAAGTCGCCGCCAGTTCCTCGGCGTCGGCCCGCCGTGCGGCGCCTGTCGGCGGGGCCGCCGCGAACACGTCCTCGAGCCGGGCCACGGCGGCTGCGGCGAAAGCCCCGGGCAGATCCGAGAAGGAGGCGTAGAAGGTAGGCCGGGTAAGTCCAGCGCGCTTGACGACGTCGGTGATCGTGATCCCTGCGGGATCGCGTTCGTCGAGCAGCGCGGTCGCGGCGATGATCAGTCGCCGCCGAGACTGCGGCGAAGAGGCCGTGCCCGAGTCGGCGCGCGACGCCGCCTGGAGGTTCGATGTCATGCACTCATTTTACACATGTAAAGCCGCGCGAAGCCGACAGCGACACATCGGCAGGTGCAGACCGGGAAGCCGTGCCGGGTAGTTCAGGTCCGACAGGACCAACAGACACCACTCGCCACCCATCTTGGATGCATTACCCATCCATTCACATACTATGACCCTCGTCATAGGGTGAACGCCACTTCGTCCCGGCACGAGCTTGCCGCGCCACCAGGAAGTCAACTAAGATTGACGCTATGAAGACACTGGTTGGCGCCGACGACGACGCGCCACTGAAGGAGCTCGGACGCATCGTGCGCGAGCGCAGACAACTCGACGCCGCCGAAGAAGTCGCCGTGCGCCGGGCGCGCAATTCCGGCTACAGCTGGACGGCCATCGGCGCCGCGCTGGGCATCAGCAAGCAGGCCGTCCATCGCCGCTACGGAAGATGACCCCTCAATCATCGCTATGATCAACCCTGCGACACTGCCGCGTGGCTGAGGCGGCATGTGAACGGTATAGACGACCCTGGTCGTACGGCAAATGTGAATCGATCAGGGGAGAGCGCCATATGAACGCCGCACCGACAATCTCGGATCTGGCTCGCGCCCTCAACTTGTCGATCTCCTCGGTGTCATACGCCCTCAATGGCCACAAGGGTGTCAGCGAGGCCACGAGAAGGCGCGTCATCGAATACGCCACGCGAGTGGGGTATCGCGCAAACTCCTCCGCTCGAGCTCTCTCCCGCGCGCGCACCGGCAGCATCGGCATCGTTGTGAGAGACGATTACGCGGTTATCGGAACCGAGCCCTATTATCTGCGCTTCTTGGCAGGTATCGCCGCGGCGCTCGAAGGCACGGAGGTTGAGCTGATCGTCAAGCTAACGGAATCCGGTCTCGACGACGAGCTGGCGATCTACCGCCGTTGGGCCGCGGAACGCCGCGTGGACGGGATCATTCTGATCGATGAGAATATTGACGATCCGCGGGCGGGCCTTGCACAGTCGCTCGGACTGCCGGCCGTGCTGCACGGGACCACGCCGCCCACGCACCCCGAGTTGCCCGGCATTCTCACTGACGATGCCTTCGACTCCGCCACCATCGTGGAGCATCTGGCACTACGGGGAGCCCGCCGAATACTGCATGCGGCGGGGCCAATGCGGCACCGTCACGAGGTACGGCGGTGTGAGGCCGTGGCCGCCGAGTGCGCCGCCCACGGTTTGAGCTACGACTCGATCTGCGGGTCCTATGAATTGTCGCACGGGGAACGCGCCGCCGATCTTGTCGCTGCACGAAGCACGGAGCGTCCGGACGCCATCGTCGCGGCCAACGACCTGATCGCGGTCGCGGCCTGCCGCAGACTGGTTCAGCACGACATCCGGGTCCCCGAAGACTGTCTCGTCGTCGCCTGGGACAACTCCGTGCTTTGCGAGATCACCGAACCTCCGATCAGTGCCCTGGACCGCCATCCCGAGCGATGCGGGACCAAAGCCGCGCAAATGCTGTTGGAGTTGCTTCGCAACGCCGAAGCACCGGTCCGGATCGAGATCGCCGATCCGAGTGCGCTTGTGGTGCGGAGGTCCTCGGCGCCGCTTGGCGTCCACTAAAGCCCCCGGCGTGCTGACTCTTGACGCACCCTTGGCCTGGTTCTATTCTGTTACCGAAGCGCTTCGGTTGTGCGAGGGGCACACAGCGCGAGGTTTCAAGGAGGAAACCCATGGCACTGTCACTTACTCGACGTGGCTTCATCGGCGTCTCCGGGCTGACCGCCGCCCTGGCAGCGGTTTCGGCGACCGCCGCGTGCGGACGGTCGGATGATTCCGGGGAGCAGGGGAGCGGGGCGATCACCTACTGGGCGTCGAACCAGGGGGCGAGCGTCGACGACGACAAGGAAACGTTAACCCCGTTGCTCGAGGCGTTCACGGCCGAGACGGGTATTCAGGTCGAGATGGAGGTGATCGGCTGGAATGACCTCCAGACGCGCATCCAGACCGCGGTCACCTCCGGCGACGCGCCGGACGTCGTTAACATCGGAAACACCTGGGCCGTGTCACTACAGGCCACCGGTGCCTTCCTTGAATTCGATGATGCCGCCATGGAGGCCGTTGGCGGCGCCGACAAGTTCGTGGACACAGCTCTGGCCACCTGCGGCGCCGAGGGAACCACGCCCACGTCGCTGCCGTTGTACGGGCTCGCCTACGGCCTTTACTACAACCGTCAAATGTTCACCGATGCCGGCCTGGAGCCCCCAACCACATGGGAGGAGATGGTCGATGCGGCGAAACAGCTGACTGACCCAGACAACGGCGTCTACGGCATGGCGATTGCCGCCGGAAGCTACACCGAGAACGCCCACTACGCCTTCATCAACGCGGCCCAGGAGGGAGAGGAGCTTTTCGACTCTGATGGCAACCCGACCTTCACCGGCGACGGCGTGGTCAACGGCATCCTCAGGTACCTCGATCTCATGCAGACCGACAAGGTGGTCAACACCTCAAACGCCCAGTACGACAACGGGGCCGACTCGGTAGCCGACTTCGCCAACGGCAAGGCGGCCATGATCATCAACCAGAACAACGCGGATACCACAATCGTCGCCAACGGAATGACCAGCGAACAGTTTGGGGTGGTGCCCTACCCGGCCCCCGCGGACGCGCCGGACGACACCGCCAGCCATGTTGCCGGCATCAACATTGCAGTATTCGCCAACACCAGTAATCGGGACGGTGCGCTTCAATTAGTCAAGTACCTTACGGACGCCGAGCAGCAGGCGACGCTTGGCGAACAGTTCAAGACGCTGCCGGTGCTCAAGGATGAGGACCCGACATTCACCGACGACGCGGATGAAGCGGCCACATTCGTGGAGGTATACGAGAACCGCGCCAAGCCGCTTCCGCTGGTTCCGGCCGAGGACCAGTTCGAGTCCTCCGTCGGGCAGGCCATGAATGACATGTTCGCGTCCGTCGCAACCGGCACCGTATTGACCGCAGACGACGTACGCCAGGCGCTCCAAAGCGCCCAGGACACCGTCTCCGCTGCCATCGGCTGATCCTCATGACCGCGCACGCTCCAGCCACTCACCGTCGCCGAAACCCCGCTGTTGGACGACGGCGCCAGGGATGGTGGCTTCCCTACCTGATCATCCTGCCTGCAGTCATCTTTGAGTTGCTCATACACATTATCCCGATGCTTACGGGCATCTGGATGAGCTTCAAACAACTGACCAAGTTCTTCATTGCGAACTGGACGGCAGCACCCGACGCCGGACTGGATAACTACCGCAAGGTGCTTGACATGTCGAGCACGGTCGGCACCGGGTTCCGCAACTCTCTCCTGATCACCTGCGCCTTCACGATTCTCGTCGTCGCCGTCTCCTGGGGGCTGGGCATGCTGGCGGCGGTGGTGCTGCAGCGTCCATTCCGCGGCCGCGCGGTGGTGCGCACGCTCTTCCTGGTGCCATATGCCCTGCCCATGTATGCCGGTATCATCGCCTGGAAGTTCATGTTCCAGAAGGACAACGGGGCAATCAATCACATTTTGCAGAGCCTCGGGATACTCGACGAGGGTGCCTTTTGGTTGATCGGAGGCAATGCATTCTTCGCAATCGTGATCGTCGCCATATGGCGGTGGTGGCCCTTCGCGTTCCTGATGCTGATGGCGGGGCTGCAGTCGATACCCGAGGACGTCTACGAGGCGGCGGCGCTTGATGGCGCCCGACCGCTGCGGCAGTGGTGGTCAATCACGCTACCGATGCTGCGTCCGGTCAACCTCGTCCTGTTGCTGAACATGTTCCTGTGGACCTTCAACGACTTCAACACCCCTTATGTCCTTTACGGAAGCGCAAACCCGCCCGCGGGAGACCTGATCTCCTTCCACATATACAACGCCTCGTTCCTCACCTGGAACTTCGGCTCCGGCTCCGCAATGTCGACCCTACTACTGCTGATACTGCTGGCACTGTCGGGCGTGTACATCATCTACCTCAATCGGAGGTCAGAAAATGCGTGAGAGTAAAGGTTTCAAGGTCCTACGCGTCGTTGTCATCGTTGTGCTCGCCGCGTTCGTCGCACTGCCCCTGTACGTTATGATCAGCTCCTCACTCAAGCCGCTGCAAGACGTCCAGGGCGACTTCACCTGGTGGCCAACCCACCCGACGATCTCACCATTCCTGGACATGTGGAAGACGGTCCCCCTGGGACGCTACTTCGTGAATTCAATCATCGTCTCCACGGCTGCCACCATCTTCAGCCTGATCATCGCCATCTTCGCCTCATACGCCGTGTCGCGCTACCGTTTCCACGGACGTGGAGCGTTCACGACCGCGATCCTGTCGACGCAGATGTTCCCGGGCGTCCTCTTCCTGTTGCCACTGTTCATGATCTTCTCCAACATCAACACGTCGATCGGAGTGCAGCTCGTCGGTACGCGCGGCGGTCTCATTCTGACTTACCTGACGTTCTCGCTGCCCTTCTCCATTTGGATGCTCTCCGGCTACTTCAACGGAATTCCCCGCGAACTCGATGATGCCGCCAAGGTGGACGGGTGTGGCCCGCTCACCGCTCTGTTCCGCGTGGTGCTTCCGGCCGCACGCCCCGGAGTGGTGGCGGTGGCGATTTATTCTTTCATGACCTCGTGGGGAGAGGTGCTCTTCGCCTCGGTGATGACCACGGACGCCAATCGCACACTCGCCGTCGGACTGCGGCTGTACTCCACACAGACAGCCGTCTACTGGAACCAGATCATGGCGGCCTCGTTGGCCGTGTCTGTCCCGGTAGTGATCGCCTTCCTCCTGCTGCAACGCAGTTTCGTCGCCGGCTTGACCGCAGGCGCCGTGAAGTAGTCTCACGCTCCGAAAGGAACTGAAATGCCGTCCCGTCCTATGCCGAACCTACTCGGTGGCACAGACACCCGGCCGTGGCTCGGCGCAAACTTCTGGTCCCGCGAAGGCGGACCCCGCATGTGGTTGCGCTATAACCCTACCGTCGTCCGGGAGGAGCTCAAGGTACTCCACGACCACGGATTGAACCTGACACGATCGTTCTTCTACTGGCCCGACTTCATGCCGGGGCCGAGCGTCATCGATGAGAACTGCTGCGTCAACTACGCGGACTTCCTTGACGCGCACGCCGAGTTGAACATGCGCACCATCCCCACGTTCCTCGTCGGGCATATGTCGGGGGAGAACTGGGATCCCTCCTGGCGGCGCGGCCGGGACATTTACTCCGACGTGTGGATGGTTGGGCGCCAGGCCTGGTACGTGCGTGAGCTGACCCGGCGCTTCCACCGTCATCCCGCGGTGGCCGGATGGCTGATCTCCAACGAGATCCCCATCTACGGGGGCGAGGGCCCGGAGGAGGTCATAACATCCTGGGCCCTGCTCATGATCGACGCCGTGCGCGCCGGGGGAGGAGACCAACCCGTCAGTCTTGGAGATGGACTATGGGGTGTGGAGACCACCGGGCATGACTCCGGCTTCTCCTCCCTCGCGTACGGCCCGCTCGTGGACTTCGTCGGCCCTCACGTCTACCGCATGGAGCATGACCGGATACGTCAGCATCTCAAGGCCGCCTTCATCTGTGAGCTGGGCGGTATCGCGAACAAGCCCGTGATCATGGAGGAGTTCGGTCTGTCCTCGGACTTCGTCTCCGCACAAGGCAGCGCCTCGTACTATCGCCAGTTGCTGCACGCTACGCTAACTGCCGGCGCATCGGGCTGGATCGCCTGGAACAACACCGATTATGACAATCTGCGGGATGAACGCCCCTACAGTCATCATCCCTTCGAGCAGCACTTCGGCATCACGGACTGCGCGGGCAGACCCAAGCCCCCTTTGCGGGAGTTGCAGAGATTCGGTGCCGAACTGGCCGAGCTCGAACTGGGCCAGGCACACCGGGCCGACACCGAGACCGCTATCGTCATCCCATCCTATCTGACCGCTCGATACCCGTTTACGACCGATGTCGAACGCCATCTCATCGTCGACGTCTCGGAGCAGGCCTACGTCGCCGCCCGGGAGGCGGACCTGGCTCCCGGCGTGGTGCATGAGCCCGCGGATGGAGGCGACGGCGGTATCCCAGAGGGTTACAAGCTTTACTTGCTGCCTTCCATCAAGCAGCTGACAGCACCGTCGTGGTTGCGACTCGAGAAGCTCGCCGACGCCGGTGCAACGGTATACGTCTCGTACTGCGCGGGAGAGGCGGACAGCCAGCGAGGACCCTGGTGGAACCGTGTCACGCAACTCTTCGGCGTCTCGCCTCAGCTCACATACGGCCTGAATGACCCCGTCACGGAGGATATCGTCGAGTTCACTCTTGCCACCGATCTCGGCCCGCTCGACGCCGGATCCACCCTGACTTTCAGGGCTTCGGGCAATCCTGAGGCACGAGCGTTTCTACCGGTAGCGGTGGACGAGTCGCTGGCGACTGTGGTGGCGCGGGATGCGGCGGGGCGGCCCGCGCTGATCGAACGCCGTCATGGACAGGGAAGGACAGTGCTGTGCACGTACCCGCTGGAGTACTTTGCGGCGCGATTGGGGAACGTCAATCCGGAGGACACCTGGCGGCTGTACGACGCGCTCGCCGCGGTCGCCGGTGTGCGACGCCCGGTTCATGTACCCGACCCGCAAGTGATGGTCGACTCGCTGGTGATGGGCGATGGCACAGTGGCCGACGTCGTCATCTCGCAGCACGATGAGTCGGTCAGAGTCGTGCTGGAGTATGCGGACGGCAGCCAGCCACGCTCAGTCGAGCTGGAACCGCTCGGAGCGCAGGTACTTAGACGCCGATAATGTACATTATGTCATTTCTTGGTTGAGGCGTTGATCCGAGGACCAGGTCCGCCCGCCCCGCCCCAGGACCTGCCTCAAACTCAGAGGGCGCTCCTCCCCTCAGAGCCCCACACGCAACAGCGCGACCGCCGGCACTCAACCGTGCCCAGATTCCGATGCTGCTCGAATGCCGCTCACACGGAACACCCTGCCGCCGAGGGCAAGCTGTTGCGCAGTTCGCGGATCGTCAACTTGGTCCGGCCGAGCGGATATGGGACTACAGCCTCCCGCCGGTAACGAACCGCTTAGGAGTACAAAGAAGGAGCCTCGGTGTTTCTTGCTCTGCGTGAGATTCAGCATGAGCCCGGTCGTTTCGCGCTCGTCGTCTCGGTGATCACGCTGATCACCTACCTCACCTTCTTCCTCGCCTCCCTCGCCACCGGCCTGGCCGGCTCCTACCGGGCCATCGTGGACAGCTGGCACTCGGGCAGCATCATGGTCACCGAGGCGTCCAACGAGAACATCTCGGCCTCGCAAATGACCAACGACCAAGTGGTCCGCGCCATATCAATTGCCGAGGACGCCGACACGCATGCCTCACCCCTCATCTCCGTTCCCGTCGTGGCGCAGCTGCCTTCAAGGGCGGACGGGGACGGCGCTCAGGGCGACGCGGAGAACGAGTCCAAGGCGGACGTCTTCGCCTTCGGCATCGACTTGGACGGCCGGCTCTCCCCCACCATCGTCTCCGGCTCCGGGATCACCGATCCGACTAAAGAAGTCCTGGCCGACGAGAGCCTGCGGGCGGACGGACTGGCCGTCGGCGACACGGTTCGGCTCCTGGGCTCGGACCACGAGTGGACCGTCACCGGCCTGACTCGGGACACCACGTTCCAGGCCACCCCCGTACTCACCATGGATGCGAACGCCCTGCGCGAGAAGGGACCGGTCACCCAGTCCCCCGCGACCAGCGCCGTCGTGCTTGACGGCAACATCACGGAGGACTCGCGGGCGGTCGAGGCGGCCTCGGCCGCCGGGCTCACGCTTTTGACGACCGAGGAGCTGATTCAGACGTTGCCCGGGTACTCCGCCCAGGTGCTGACATTCACCCTCATGATCGGCTCCCTCATTCTCGTGGGCGCACTGGTACTCGGGATCTTCCTCTACGTACTCACCCTCCAGAAGCGCCCGGTTCTGGGCATCCTGAGGGCGCGCGGGGTCCCCACCGGCTACCTCATCCGCTCCGGAGGCGCCCAGACCGCGGTCCTTGCGGCAACCGGCGTCCTGATGGGCCTGCTGCTGACCCTGCTGACCTCGGTCATCCTTCCAGACGTCGTCCCGTTCCGCCTGTCTGCGGGACTCAACGCCGTAATCGCTACCGCCTTCATCCTGGTATCGGTCCTGGGAGGGCTGGCGTCGGTGCGCGTTATCGCCCGCATTGATCCTGTGGAGGCAATCTCATGAGACACGACGCCCATCGGCATACAGGCGCGTCCGCTGCGGCAATGAGCCTGTCCGGGGTATCGCGCGACTACCACCAGGGCAGGGAGATCGTGCACGCGCTGAGAAGCACCGACCTGGAGATCCACGGCGGTGAGCTTGTCGGCATCCTGGGCCCCTCCGGTTCGGGCAAGTCGACTCTTCTGACCGTTATGGGAGGATTGCGCACGCCCACCACGGGTACCGTTGAAATCGACGGGAGCCCGTTCTCCGCGCTGCCCGAGAAGAAACGAGCGCAACTGCGCCGGCGATGCCTGGGCTTCGTGCTCCAGAGTTCGGGCCTGGTCCCGTTCCTGACTCTGGCCGACCAGTTCGCCCTGCATGACCGGGTGCTGCGGCGTGCCCCCGCCACGGAGCGTCGCGATGAGTTGCTCGCCATGCTGGGCATCGGGGAACGCGTACGCGCCTACCCTTCCCAGATGTCCGGGGGTGAGAAGCAGCGCGCCGCGATCGCCGTCGCCGTGTACCACGACCCCAAGGTGATCCTGGCCGACGAGCCCACGGCCGCACTGGATTCGCACCGGGCCCACGACGTGGCCCAGTTGCTCGCGCAGCAGACACACGAACTGGGTAAGGCGACGGTTATGGTCACCCACGATGAACGGATCCTGCCGGTCTGCGACCGGGTCATGGTCATGCACGACGGCGTGCTCAGCGACCAGGAGCCTTCCGAGCCGCCGTGACCCCCGCGGCACAGGCACTGCGAGGACCTCTATGCCCTGCCGAGACGCCTGCGCGCAACGAGGCGTGCGCATAGCCCACCACCCCGCGCCTGACCGCTCATCGGCAGGAACTGTGCCCCGGGAATATGTGCAGGTCATGTGGGCGGCAGTCGCCGGTGCGGCATATGCTTGCCCGGTACGGGAACCCACCACCCCGTGACATGGTCTAGAATGTTATGACATAGATGCGGCCAAGACGGCCGTTTGGTGGCCGGATGCACAACATCGGCCTGCCAAGGACTAGGCTTAGGCGGGATTTGTCGGACAGCCGCGCAAATCGGTCGGCCCGGTGTTACAGATTCATGCAGTAGTCTCACAAAGGAGTCGCCGTTGGTCGTACGTCACGAACCCACGCTGGCTGACGTCGCCGAAGTCGCCGGCGTCTCCCTAACGACCGTATCCCGGGTCCTCAACAATCGCGGATACCTCAGCCAGGCGACTAAGGATCGAGTCGCCAAGGCGATCGCCCAGCTCAACTACCGGCCCAATCAGGTCGCCCGTGCGCTGCATGGCAAGTCGACCAACATCATCGGCGTAATCGTGCCGACGGTCGCCCTCCCCTTCTTCGGCGAGCTCGCCGATGAAATCGAGACCGCCCTGGCCGAGCACCACTACCGGATGCTCGTGTGCAACTCGATGGGCCGGGCGGAGCGGGAGCGGGAGTACCTGGACCTGTTGGTCTCCCACCGCGTCGATGGCATCATCTCTGGCGCTCACAACGACGACCTAAGCGAGTACCAGACGGTACGTATGCCGCTGGTGACGATCGACCGGGACATCTCCCCCACGATCCCGAACATCCGCTGCGCCAACGAGGCGGCCGCACACCAGGCCACTCGTTTGCTGCTGGATCGCGGGGCCCTCCGCCCTGCGCTACTCACCTCACGCACGGGTCCGCACAACCGGCGCGAGGCCGGTTACCGGAGTGTCCTGGAGCAGGCCGGCGTCGAGCCGCTCATCTTCACCGTCGACTTCCATACTCCCGATGACGAGCGGGCCCGTCTCATCGACGCCCACCTGGACGCCGCAGCAGACCAGATCGACGCCGTCTTCGCCACCGATGACCTGTCTGCGGCCGCGGTCCTGGACTGGGCCGAGCGCCACGGCCGACGCGTGCCAGAGGACTTCAAGGTGATCGGATTCGACGGAACCTCCGCCGTGCGGCGCGCTCTGCCGGGCCTGGCCACGGTCCGCCAACCCCTGACCGACATGGCGCACGCCGCCGTCGAGGTGCTGCTGGCCCAGATTCAGGCGCATGCCAATGGTGAGGACGCCACTCCGGTGGACTCCCCCATAGAGCTGCCCGGAGAGCTGCTTCCCGGCAAGACGACGTAGCCGTCGTCTTCTCCCGCCGCTCCCCCCACGCCGCGGCATGCGGGGGTGCGAAGGCCGGTGGCCGCCCCGGTTTCCCGGGACGGCCACC
>NZ_QMIN01000072.1:10268-11074 GCF_003287795.1 Actinomyces sp. Z5 | reverse complement strand
CACCCCCAACAACCCACGAACTGTCACCGATGTCCTGACACAGAACTGTCACCGATGTCCTGAGACATAACAGGGACGGTACGTACCTCTAGGTGCCGAACCGCCACGAGAGGGTACGAATCGCCGGCGCTAAGTGCCGAACCGTCAACCACAGGTACCAACCGCCAGGGCCCGCGCCGACCTACGCGCCAGATCCCACCCGGGAAAACACACCAGACAACCCGGCCGGCCTGCACCCGGCGGCGCGGGCATCAACGACCAGGCCCGCACCCCGCACCCCAGCTGACAGCTCCCACCCTCACCCACCACACCCACAAACCGGAAGAGCCGGTTATGTGCCGAGATCGGTAGAAGTGGCGGCCCCCAGGCGTTTTGAGCGGCAGCGCATGGGCAGGTCACCCCATGGCCGGTCTTTCACGCCGCGCCTAACCTGCCCATATGAGAGTGATCCAGTTGCGCGTGAAGGACCTGTGGTGGTGCAGCGGGCTGTTGCCGTTGTGGACCGTAATCGGATCCGTGATTGACGGCGCCGTGGGGTGGGAACTCTTCTTCATCCCCTACGCGCTGCTCATCCAGCTATTCCTGCAGCTGCTGTTGGCCAGTGTCGCGGCGGCGCCCAACAGCAATGCATGGCGGGAACTGCCGCCGTGGACCAATCGGACGGCGCTGGTGGTGCTCGCCCTGGCGCTGCTGTGGCCTCCGCTGGTGCCGGCACTTACCGACTGGCCGGAGCTCGACGGCATTCTCACTCGAGCCGGCATGTCCTCCGACGCCGCAGGAGCCATCGGCTACGGACTCGTACTCGC
>NZ_QMIN01000072.1:0-9986 GCF_003287795.1 Actinomyces sp. Z5 | reverse complement strand
GGGGGCGGCGCTAACGCGCCGCGCCGCCCTACAGCAGCCGATCCCGCCGACGTCCTCGCCGGGACCAGCACATCTAACACACCGAGGCCGGTGGATGTAACGCACCGAGACCGGCCGTTGCGACCGGTGCGGTGACGAGTGCGGCGGGGATCAGTACCAGCCAGTGGACTCGGAGTGGGCCCAGGCGGAGCAGGGGGTGCCGTAACGCCCGGAGATGTAGCCCAGGCCCCACTTGATCTGAGTGGTGGGGTTGGTGGCCCAGTCGGAGGCCACGGAGCTCATCTTGGAGCCGGGCAGTGCCTGAGGAATGCCGTAGGCGCCGGAAGAGGCGTTCTGGGCCTGGTAGTTCCAGCCGGACTCGCGGTTCCACAGGCTGACCAGGCAGGTGAACTGGGAGTCGTCCCAGCCGTAGGAGGACATCATCGACTGGGCGATGGACTGGGCGGAGGCAGCGGTGGTGCCGTCACCGGAAGCCGCCACCGTGGTTGTGGTGGATTCGGTTTCGGTGTCGGCGTCCTCACCGCTGGTGTCTGCAGCCGTGCCGGTGCCGACCAGCACCACCTCGTCGACCCGCTCGCTGACGACCACGCGGGAGATCACCTCGCGGGAGACCTCCTGGCCGTCGACGCTCGTTACGCGATAGACCACCCGAGTGACGCCGTCAACGCCCTCGGTCTGCACCTCGGTCTCACCCTCGGGCAGAGCATCCGTCTCCTGCTCCACCTGCTCGAACTCATCGGTCTCGTCCTCGGAAACCGCGGTCACCTCGGCGACGTCGCCGCCCACTACCAGGGCGTCGGCGGTGTCCTCGCCGGAGGCGGCGAGGGCCTGCATGCGCGCCTGGGACTCGGTGAGGGGGGCGACGCCGGAGTCACCGAACTGGGTGGCGGCGTAGGCGCCGCCGGAAACCGCCAGGGACAGGGTGGCGGCCACCCCTCCCGCCCGGTACATCGCCGGCGAAATCGAGGTCTTCGCGGGGCCGTCGGCGCGACGGCGGCCATGTGCGTCGGAGGTTTTGGTGAGGCTCTTTGAGGCCAGTGCCCCAAGCTCAACCAGCGTTGTGCTTAAGGAGCTGCTCTGGGAGTGACGACCCACGGGGATTCTTCCTAACGGTTGACAACTGCCGATCACGCTAACCGACTACGGGTGGCTCAGCAACACAAACTGACACATTTCACACCCATGTGCCGTAGGCCTGAGCGGTGTTGCGGGCCAGCACGGCGGCCATTTTCACCTCGTCGTATCCGCGCAATTGCGCGAGAAAACGGACCGTGTCCGGCATGAGGTAGGAGCCGTTGGGGCGTCCCCGCCAGCGCTTCGGCGGCAGGTAGGGCGCGTCGGTCTCAATCAGCAGCAGCTCGTCGGGCACGGCCGCGACGGCGGAGCGCAGCTCCTCGTTGGCCGGGTAGGTGATGGGGCCGGCCACGGAGGCGTACCAGCCGTGCTCGGCGCAGGCCTGGGCCAGGGCCGCTCCCCCGCTGAAGCAGTGGAAGACGGTCCGTTCCGGGGCGCCGTCACGCGCCAGCACGTCCACGCATTCGGTATGGGCGTCGCGGTCGTGGATCTGCAGCGGCAGGTCGAGCTGCTTGGCCAGGGCGATGTGGTCGCGGAATGCCTGGCGCTGGACGGCGGCGCCGCGGGGGCCGGTGCGGAAGAGGTCCATGCCGGTCTCGCCGACGGCGACGACGACGTCCCGGTTGCCGCGCACCTGCGCCTCCAGCCGGCTCATGGCCTCGTCCAGGGGCTCGTCGTGGTGGGACAGGCGCACGGGCTCCAGGCCGTCGGGGCCGATCTCCCGCACCCCGGCGTGGGCGACGGCCTCGTTGGGGTGGATGGCCAGGGCGACCCGCACGCCGGGAAGCTCGCGCGCCAGGGCGAGGCTCGGCTCCCAAGTGGTGGTCTCACAGGCGGAGGTGATGATGGCGGTGACGCCGACGGCGGCGGCGCGAGCCACCAGTTCGGCGGCGTCCAGCGGCGCGTCGGCGCCGGGCCCGGCGGCAGCCTCTCCGGGAACCGGCAGGTGGGTGTGATTGTCGGTGACGGGCGCCGCCAGGGGGGCGGCGGCGTCGGCGGGCGGCCAGGAGCGGTCGCGGTGCTTGCGGCTCATGCGCCGGTGACGTCGTCGGGCTGGGAGTCGGCGTAGCGGGCCAGCTCCTCCTCCACGATGGCCTCGTCGAGCTTGACGAAGACGGGCTTGGGCTTGGCGATCGGCGTGCCGACCACGACGGCGTGACGCTCCCAGGTGGGTACGGCGGTGTAGTCGCCGGTGATGATCGGGTAGCCGGTGCGGCCGGTGAAGGCATCGGGCAGCACCTGCGGGTCGAGCTCGTCCACCTCCTCAATGCGGGGCATGGGGGCGATGGTGCCCTCGCCACCCATGACGCGATCGACGTCGTTGGCGGCGTGCGGCAGGAACGGGGAGAGCATGAGGTTCAGGTCGACCACCACCTGGGCGAGGGTGTGCAGCACAGTGGCCAGCCGCCGGTGTTCGGGGCTGCCCTCCTCCCCCTTGAGCTTGAAGGGCTGGGTGTCGGCGATGTACTTGTTGGCCTCACCCACCAGCCGCATGGCCTCGGCGAGCGCGGCCTTCTGCCGGTGGTGGCGGATCAGGTCGCCGACCGTATCGAAGCCGGCGTCCACGGCGTCCAGGAGGGCGCGGTCCACGTCCTCCAGCTCGCCCGGGGCGGGGATGGCACCGAAGCGCTTGTGAATCATGGCGGCGGTGCGGTTGACCAAGTTGCCCCAGCCGGCCACCAGCTCGCCGTTGGTGCGGCGCACGAACTCCGCCCAGGTGAAGTCGGCGTCGGCGGTCTCGGGGCCGGCGGCGCAGATGAAGTAGCGCAGGGCGTCGGCCTGGTAGCGGGCCAGGAAGTCGCGCACGTAGATGACGATGCCGTGGGAGGAGGAGAACTTGCGGCCCTCCATGGTCAGGAACTCGCTGGAGACGACCTCGGTGGGCAGGTTCAGCACGCCCATGTCGCCGCTCTCGCCGCCGCGCTCGCCCTGGCCGTTGTAGCCGAGCAGCTCGGCGGGCCAGATCTGGGAGTGGAAGACGATGTTGTCCTTGCCCATGAAGTAGTAGGACAGGGCCTGCGGGTCGTTCCACCACTGGCGCCAGGCCTCGGGGTCGCCGCTGCGGCGGGCCCACTCGATGGAGGCGGACAGGTAGCCGATGACGGCGTCGAACCACACGTACAGGCGCTTATTCGGCTGGTCCTCCCAGCCGGGGATGGGGATGCCCCAGTCGATGTCGCGGGTCATGGCGCGCGGGCGGATCTCCGCCAGGATGTTCTTGGAGAAGCGGATGACGTTGGGCCGCCAAGCGCCGGAGGCCTCCCGTTCATCCAGCCAGGTACTCAGCGCCTCTGCCAGGGCGGGCAGGTCCAGGAACCAGTGGCTGGACTCGACGAACTCTGGGGTCTCCCCGTTGATGCGGGAGTGGGGGTCGATCAGGTCGGTGGGGTCGAGCTGGTTGCCGCAGTTGTCGCACTGGTCGCCGCGGGCGCCGCCGGAGCCGCAGATCGGACAGGTGCCCTCGATGTAGCGGTCGGGCAGGGTACGGCCGGTGGAGGGGGAGATCGCGGAGCGGGTGACCTGCTCGACCATGTAGCCGTTGTCGCGCACGGTGCGGAACATGTCCTGCACCACCCGGTAGTGGTTGCCGGCGGTGGTGCGGGTGAACAGGTCGTAGGACAGGCCGAGCGCCACCAGGTCCTCGACGATGAGCCGGTTGTTGCGGTCGGCCAACTCGCGCGGACTGACGCCCTCCTCGTCGGCGGCCACCAGGATCGGGGTGCCGTGCTCATCGGTTCCGGACACCATCAGGACGTCATGCCCGGCCATGCGCATGTAGCGGGAGAAGACGTCCGAGGGGACGCCGAACCCGGCGACGTGTCCGATGTGGCGGGGACCGTTGGCGTAGGGCCAGGCGACGGCGGAGAGGATACGGCTCATGGGGGCAGCCTATCCGTTCCCGCAGCCGGGTACGGCTCCGGGTTGTTCTCCCCCTGTGTTTGCGGCTCCGGCACCCCTATGGTGGCGGCGACGAGCACGCCAGGTGTGCGTCATCGAGCTTGGAGGAGATCACGATGCCCCGACCGCCTGCGTCTGGAACACCGCGAGTCCCGTTGCGCATCGGCGTGGTCCTGTGCCTGGTGGCGCTGGCCGGGCTGGCCATCTGTCTACCCATGGCGCGCCCCATCAGGGACCTGCAGGCGCTGGATTCGGCTGGGGTGACCACCGTGAGCCTGGATGCGGCGACCACATATGGCCTGTGGGGTTATAGCACCGTGGACTGCACCGTCACCGGCCCGAACGGGGACGGCGTCGTGGTTCTTCCGCCGTCGGAGGAGACGCCAGTGGCCGATCATCGGATTCTCGGAGTGATCGAGGCCGAAGCGACCGGCGATCACACCTTCACGTGTTCCGGGCACGAGAAGCAGGAGGTATCGGTGGGGCGCCTGACCGACCTCCGGATCGTCGACTGCGGTTGGTGGGGAGCGATCACCGCTACCTGCATGGGCCTCGTCGGCCTCCCGCTGGCTACGTTCGGGGGCATTTGGCACTTTATCGACAATAGGCGCGCCCGATCGAACCGGCGCGGCCCCGCCGCAACCACCCGGGGAATCATCCGGGAATAGTCGGCGTACCAACGTCGATCTGCTTCCCGCCAACGTCTCGCCGTCACTCACGGAAGCCGCCTGCGGGCGACACGGCACGTATCGTGAGCGTGATAGCGCGACAACCGACGCCACCAGCCCTCTACCGCACCGGAGTAACCCATGTCCTACCCCCGACTCCCGGCTCCCCCTATGCGACCGCGCCCCGTGGCGCCGGCCCCAACTCCTACGCCCCTGCCGCACCGGCCCCCAAGGGACACAAGGGGCCGCTTATTCTGCTGCTGTCTGGGGTGGTCCTGTGCGTGTTGGCCGCCGTGATCGTTGTGGCCTTCGCCGGCTACATGACCCGGTTCGATCACGACCCGCGCCCCGTTGACGCCAACGGCTCAACCCGCGTGCAGTTGGACTCCACGGTCACTTACGGCCTTTACGGCAATGGGGACTCACAGTGCTCCGTAACCGCCGCCGATGGCACCGAGGCGACGCTGGCCACTCCGTGGTCAAACACGACGGTCAACGGGCACCTCCTCTTCGCCACGGTTGAGGCAGGCATCTCCGGCGAGTACACCGTCACCTGCACCACCTCCGTCGCCGGTGAGGACGTGTATTTCGGCCCCGCGATCGGAGCACAGGACGTTGGACGCAGCGTTTTCCTCGTCTTCGCCGCAGTCTGCATGTTCATCGTCGGTGTTCCCCTCACAATCGGCGGCATCATCTGGCTCGTCGTACGCAATTCACACAACAGGCGAGCTCTACAGGCGCAGGCTGCATATCCAACCGCAGGCACCAGGCTGTGAGGTTCGGCTGACGAAGACGGCATCGCCCCGTAAAGTCACGTAAAGTCACGTAAAGTCACGGTTGAATCTCGTGGGAGTCGGCGGCGGCCCGCCGGCGGGAAGTACCGGCAGGAAGTAGAGGTGCAGGCGATGGCCGTGTGGAATCAGCCCGGTCCGGGCGTCAATGGACCACCGCAGCGCCCGCGAGGCGTGGACGCGGACGGCCTGCCCTCACTGACGGTGCCGCGCGTCGTCACCATCGGGGGCGTGGCGGCGCTGCTGGTGGCGGTAGCACTGTTCGCAGCAGCGGTGGCGATTGCCCCGCGTGTGCTTGAGGAGGACGCCGTCGCGATCGACCAGGGTGGGCGGTCGACGGCGCTGTCCCTGCTTGAGGACACCGAATACGGCTTCTTCTCCGCCGACGCCAACGTCGCCTGCAAGGTCTTCGACCCGGCGGGAACGGCACTGGATGTCTATACGCTGGATCATGACAACAGCGACCCGCCCCAGGTGCTCGGCTTCCGGTCGACCAACGCCGGCACCTACGACGTCGCCTGCACCGGGACAAGCGCGATCACCATCAACCAGTCCAACGTGTCCCCGGAGTGGAGCCGTAGCCTGCGCATGGCCGTCACTTCGATCCCCTTCTGCGTGGCGGGCCTGACCAGCACCGTAGTCGGCGCGATCTGGCTGGTGGCGCGCCGACGTCGTCGCACGCGCGTCATGATGAGCCGACTGTATCCGCTTGCAGGAGCGCCCGTCGTTCCGGCACCACCGATGTCGGCGCCGCAGCCCGCCCCCGCCGCAACGCCGACGGTCGGTTATGGCCTGGCCCCGCAGCAGGTGGTCTACCGGCCGCTGCCCCCGCCCGACGGCGGCCAGGGCGTCTAGCCCTCTTCCAGGCGCCGGCGTTTTAGGCGTCGTCGGCGTCGCGCCGGGCAAGCGCCGCCCGATACACCTCATTGGGACGAGCACCGGCCCGCGGGGCGACCTCGGCGGCGGCAGCCTTCAGCCGCATGCCGGAGTCCGCCAGGGCCAGCGCCTCGGCGGCAGCCTGCTGTAGGTCCACCACCCGGGCGGGGGCGCCGGCAACCACCAGCACCACCTCCCCCAGCACGCCGTCGGCCGTGGCGTCCGCGAGTTCCCCCAGGGTTGCGCGCTGTACCTCCTCGTGCGTCTTCGTCAGTTCCCGGCACAGTGCGGCACGGCGGTCCGCGCCGAAGGCCTGGCCCATGGCACGCAGGGTCTCGTGGGTGCGCCGGGGCGATTCCAGGAACACCATGGTGCGCGGCTCATCCGCTAACGCCGTCAGGGCGCGGACGCGCTCCCCCGCCTTGCGCGGGAGAAAACCCTCGAAGGTGAAGCGATCGGTGGCCAGTCCGGAGAGCACCAGGGCGGTAAGCACGGCAGAGGGCCCGGGCGCGGCGGTGACCGGGACGTCGGCGTCGACGGCGGCCACCACCAGCCGGTAGCCGGGGTCCGAGATGCCCGGCATGCCGGCGTCGGAGACAACCAAGACGGCGCTGCCCGCACGTGCGGCCGCAAGCAGTTCGGGGGCCCGGGAGGCCTCGTTGTGCTCATGGAAGGCCACCACGCGGCCGCCCACGCTCACCCCCAGACGGCGGGCCAGGGCGAACAGGCGGCGGGTGTCCTCCGCGGCGATGAGGTCGGCACACTCCAGGGCCCGGCGCAGGCGCGGGGAGGCGTCGGCGACGTTCCCGATCGGGGTCGCGGCCAGGGTGATCGTGCCCGGGCGCGGGGCGGCGTCCACCGAAGGCGCAGGCGGCGCAACATCCTCCGGGGCCGCCGGCCGTGTTTCTGCCGTCCGGTCGGCCTCGGCCGCCGGCGCGCCGCTGTCGTCCGCGGGCGTGGCATCACTCATGTCGTTATTCATGGGCTCAGTATGACGGGCCGCCTTAGACTCGCAGACGTGACTTCACCCTGTGCTGCTTCACCGGATGGCGCCGACGCGTCCCCTACTCCAGGAGACTCTCCCAGCGATGGCTCCCTGCACGCGGCAGCTGCCGCGACTGCCGTCGTCGAGACCGACAGCGCCTCCAAGACCGACACCAACGCCGGTAAGCCCGGTGAGACCGAGACTCCACGCAGCGAGAACCAGCTGCGGTCTCTACTGGGACTGGAACCGCTTGGCACCGAACTGCCGCGGCAGACGCGTATCAACGGCTGGGTGGCCACCGCGTTGGCTGGACTGGTGGCGGCGCTGACGCGGCTGATTGGCCTGAGTCACCCGCATCAGCTCATGTTTGACGAGATCTACTACGTCAAGGACGGCTACGCACTGTGGCAGAACGGCTACGAGTCCAAGTGGGGCGACGGCGCCGATGAGCTGTTCGCGCAGGGAGACTTCTCTGCGCTGACAACCGACCCCAGCTATGTGGTGCATCCGCAGCTGGGCAAATGGCTGATCGGTCTGGGTATGCAGATCTTCGGCGCGGACTCTTCTTTCGGCTGGCGGGTCATGCCGGCGTTGGCGGGCGTTTTGACGGTGATTGTGCTGGCGCGGCTCACGCTGCGGCTGACCCGTTCGCCGTTGCTCGCCGGCCTGGCCGGGGTATTGCTGGCGATCGATGGTGTAGGGATCACCGAGTCGCGGATCGGACTGTTGGACGGGTTCATCGGCCTGTTCGCGACGGTCGCGCTTTATTGCCTCGTGCGCGACCGGGAATGGTCCCGGGCGCGTCTGGCGGCCGACTTCGCGGGCGTGCCCATCGCTGCGGAGGTGCCCGCGCCCCTGGCACCGCGGGCACACCTGCGCCCGTGGCTGATTGGGGCGGGCATCGCCGCCGGGCTGACCTGTTCGGTGAAGTGGTCCGGCGCCTACCTGCTGGCTGCGATCGGGATTCTTGTGGTCGTCTGGGATACGTTGGCGCTGCGCCGGGTCGGGGCGCGCGCCTGGTTCCTCGAGGGGACCGTTGCGCGCGGCATGGGGGATTTCATTCGCCTGGTGCCGGTGGCCTTCATCGTCTACCTGGGGGCCGGCTGGGGTTCGTGGTTCTTGCACGACGGCGCCTACTACCGCGGCTGGGCGGCGGCGCAGCGCGCGGAGACCGGCACGGTGGCGCGCTCCTGGCTACCGGACTCCCTCAACGACCTGCTCGAGTACCACCTGTCGATGTACAACTTCCACGTTGGCCTGGACACCGAGCATCCCTACATGTCGAAGCCGATCGGCTGGCTGGTGCAGTGGCGACCGACGTCGTTGTACTGGAAGGGCTCTGAGGAGCTGGGCGGCGCCGACTGCGGCTCGGGCCGCTGCATCCAGGCCATCACCTCGATCGGCAACATACCCATCTGGTGGGCGGCCGTGCTGGCACTGGTCTTCGTGGTCGTGGTACTGGCAATCGGCCGCCGCGACTGGCGCGTTTGGGTGCCGCTGATCGGGTACGTCGGCCTTTACCTGCCGTGGTTCATCTACTCCAACCGGACCATCTTCACCTTCTACACGGTGGCGTTCGAACCGTGCATGGTGCTGGTGCTGGTGCTAGCACTGGGCGCAGTTTCCGGCATGCTCACGCCCGTGCCCGGGTCGGCAGCCGAGCGTGAGGAGGCGCGTCTGATCGCGGAGGGACGGATTGGGCCGGGGCTCCCCTATCCACGTGGCGCCGTGGCCGCATATTTCGGCTTCGGCATGCGTGCAACGCGCACCCGTCTTCCCGAAGCCTGGACGGGCGTACCGCATTGGCGCCTGCGCGGAGAAGGACTGGCACTGATGGCCGGCGTGATTGTGCTCGCTGCGATGTTCACGGTGGCGTGGTGGCCGATTTGGACCGGACAGACCGTGTCCTACACGTTCTGGCACTGGCACATGTGGCTGAGTTCTTGGATCTAGGGCCGGCGTCCACGGGGTAGCCCTGTCTTGTCCCCCTGGTTGGAGCTACGGGGCATTCCGCTGCGCGCGACTGCGGTGGGGCACTTCCCGGGCCGGCAGGCCCGGCGCCCCATGTGGTACGTGCGGCTGAGCTCTCGGCCGCACGGTAGGGCCCGCCGGAGTCCGCGGTCCGCGGGCCCTGCCCCGGGCACCTCCTGCTGGAGCGGTCCAAACCGACGCCGGGGGCCAACCGTGGGCCCTACCCGGGGCGTAACCTGAGTCGTGACGGTTTAAGTACCCACAAGTCATGCTATGCCGGCTGGCGCCCGTGAGCTGGGGGCGTCTGTTACGCCACTTCACCGTCTACTACGCCGGTTAGCCGGTTAACGGTCCGCTGTATACCTCGGAGCCCTTCAACAGACGACCAAGTGGCGTAGTAGACCGCGAACAGGCGTAGCAGTCGAGTACCCCGTTGCCGAGCACACGGCCAAGGGGCCCCTCGGTGAGTACGTGCCCGGCTGAGGTTCGCGGCTCGAGCCAGTACGGGCGTGCCTGCGAAGGTCACACCGCCTCACCGTTGGCTGTGGTGTCTGCCCACTCGTATTTCCGTGTGTGCGGCCTGTGTGGGCTCGTGGTTTGTGGGCTGGTGCGGCTGCCTTGCCGCGTTGGTGTCTGGTGTGGGCTGCGCTGTGTGCGTGTGGTGTGTGCCCCCCGGCCAGGGCCCCGGGGGGTGGGTGCGGGTTGTGGGTGTGGGTTCGTGAG
>NZ_QMIN01000071.1:83374-119454 GCF_003287795.1 Actinomyces sp. Z5 | reverse complement strand
CGGCCGGGGTGGTGCTGCCCCACCCGGCACCGGCCGGCTCATCGCCCACCCGCGCCCAACGCGACGATGTCGCCGCCCAGGCCAGTGGCCCTGGCGGGTGGCCCACCCTCATTTTGCCCGGCCCCTGACCACCCGTGCCCCGGGGTGGGGGTCAGGACCGCCGCTGTGTTCCTGGCCGAAACCGCGGGTAGAACCTTCCCCACGGGCGCCCAGCTGGCCTCATACGCCGGGCTAACCCCAGTCACCCGGCGGTCGGGGTCCTCCATCCGGGGTGAGGTGCGTCTCCCACGCGGGCAACAAGCGCCTCAAGCCAGCCATGTTCCTGTCGGCCTTCGCCTCACTGCGGTCCGACCCCGCATCCCGGGCGTACTACGAGCGCAAACGCGCCCAGGGCAAACGCCTTGGGCCAGGCCGTACTCGCCCTCGCCCACCGCCGCATCCTGACCCTATACGCCATGATCCGCCACGGCTCCCTCTACGACCCCCAACCAACCCAACAACTACCAGCCGCCGCTTGACAAACCACATAGGGGCACCCCCCTGTCTCTGTTTGGACGATCCATGACTGGCTCGCGGGTGGTCCAACCGGAGACTCGGGGGCCAGTTGGAGGGCGCGGTCCAACCCAGCAGCGCCGGGTTTCCGGTGGACGTGCGCCAGCCTGGCACCGAGACCGGCGCTAATTACGCGAAGGTGCGGGTCCGGTGGAGTCACGGATGACGAGGGTCGGAGCGAGCATGGTCTGACGAATGGCTCGTCCTGGATTGCTCAGCCGTTCGAGCAATAGTTGCATGGCGACCTCGCCGAGCTCCGCCTTGGGTGGGCAAACCGCAGTAAGTGCTGGGCGTGCGAGTTTGGCGATCTCGTCGTCGTAGGCAATGACGGAGATGTCCTCCGGCACGGTCAGTCCGCGCTGAGCTAGCAGTTCGACGACGACGAGGGCCGCCTCGTCGGAATGAGCGATGATCGCTGTTGTCTCTTCGGATATGCAGTTATCTACGAACGACTTGATGCCTTCTGTTCGAGCGTCACCGATTAGCTCGGTGGTGTCTCCGTGCGGGGACTCAGTATCTAGACGCAGATCGGAAAGAGCGTCCGCCCAGCCCTGGGCAATCAGATGACGTGAAGGGATCCGCTTGTCGGTGAGCAATGCGATATGCGAGTGTCCTAGAGCAGCCAGGTGGCGGACGGCGAGCGAGGCTCCGTTTGAGTGGTCGGTGATGACGGACTCGAACAATCGGGAGTGTGGCCCGTGAGGCTTCAACGTGCGTTCGATCAGTACGGTCGGCTTGGTGACTGTCTGGAGAAACTCAACGAGCTCGTCGCTCCCGGGCCCTTCAAGATCGGGGACCAGGAGCAGGCCGCCGATCGACTCGTCTTCCGCCATTCGGCGGATTTCGACCAGGTTGTCCTTGGCCGCGAAGGTGGATCCCTGCAACTGGAGATGTGCGCCCACGCGATCGGCAACGATGTTGGCCCCTTCGATGATGGTGGGCCAGAAGAAGTCGAGTGAAGGGGTGATCAGACCGACGGTGATGTCGGATTGCAGTGGTAAGGCCTGGTTACCCGGGGCGGAGATACGGCGGGCTCCGCCGCGTACCTGCTCAAGCAGCCCTTCCTCGTCCAAAAGCGCGATGTCGCGCCGGATGGTGATGGGAGACAGCCCGAGGCCAGCCGCCAACTCCGCGACTCTGACTGAGCCTTTGGCGTTGACGGTTGAAACGATGTACTCCCGTCGGCTAGCAGGGAGGGTACGGTTGGGACTCATGACGCGACTCCGATCGATAGGCAGAACACCCCTTGCACGGTAGCTTCGGGCAGCGTCCAGGATATGCGGTTGATGTGATCTCCCCACGCTTCACGCAAGAGCGGGTCTTCGATGTCACGTCTCTCGATGTGCGGAGTTCGAGCGCCACTCCACGTGAGTAAAGCGCGCCTGCCACCGCCGGAGGGCGTCAGCAGCAGCGCGTCAGGGCGTTGCGTGATGTCCCCGACCACGAGAAGGCGCTCGAGGCTTCGTAGCTGGAACTCGGGAGTAGTCGGCAGGGCCCATGCATCTTCGAGGGTGACTACGCCGTCGCCGTCGGGCTGTAGGCGCAAACTGCGGCGCCAAACCGCGTCCGCGGGAAGTGCGTACGCGCCGGCGAGGTCCATGTCCAGACCACGCGCTCCGCCGGGGTGGATCTGGTCCGTGCCGGAGATGCGCTTGACGTCGCGTGCCCTGAACCTTGCCCCCTCGCTCTGCTCACGGCCTGCGATGACCGGAACCGAGTGCCAACCGGACCGGTTTGCCCATATTTCGTAGCGCCTGGGTGAGAATGATAGTGCGGTGTAGGTAGGCTGGCCCAGGTCGATGACCACGGGGATACCGTCCAGCGCAACCAGGAACGAGCCGACGTCGTTGTGGTTATGGTGTTCGCCGTTGGTTCCGGCTTTGGCTGCTAGAGCAAGCCCTCGCAGGTCGCCCGCACGGGGACGGTCCACGCTCACTTGGATACTTGGCAGCCAAACCTGTGCGGGGAGGAAGGAGCCATCGGAAGTGCCCGTGCTGGCTGTCGGTTCAGAGTCGAGCGTGCACCAATCCTCATCGGCGAGTGCAACAAGCACTCGGCCGAGTCCTGCTTCTATGGGACAGGGCAGGGCACAAGAATCCCGATGGGCCACGGCCAGGGCAACAGCTCTGGAGTTTCCGACGACGTGCCCCCAGTGAAACAAGGTTCGCCATGACTTGTCGGCCGCGTGACGGGCGCGCGCATCCGCGAAGGAGACGTTCCAGCCCGAGCTGAAGCTCATCGCTACGGGGAAGTCGATAAGCGCGTCAAGTGGTTCGACGTGACTGGGATCCAGCACGCCTCCGGTTGCCATGCGAAGTCTTTCGAGCACTTCCAAGAGCCTCGCCGCCCCGTTCCACCAATATGCGCTACCTTCGTCGATAGCGCCGTCGGCTGGAAGCGACGCGACATAGCGATCGAGACCTTCTATGGCAAGTGAGATCACCTCGGCACGTAGATACGCATCCTCTATGAGGCGTAGCGCAGCGACGACGACATTGCCCTGAATCCAGGGGCTCCAGTTGTGTACGTTGCCGTCCAGACCCAGCCAATGCCAATCGCGGCGTTCAAGAAAGGGCCTCATGACGCGAACCTGTACCTCGTGCCGGACTCGCGCGCCGAGTCCGGGGTAGACGTGTTCAAGGTGCTCACCCAGTAGTGCGTCGATCCAGGCGAGTTGCGCGGCGACCTCTCCCGCTCCGAGGTCGAGGAAGGGCTCCGTAACGGT
Organism: Actinomyces sp. Z5; assembly: GCF_003287795.1. Lineage (NCBI taxonomy): Bacteria > Bacillati > Actinomycetota > Actinomycetes > Actinomycetales > Actinomycetaceae > Actinomyces > Actinomyces sp. Z5. Next base: position 116,177 of record NZ_QMIN01000071.1, on the reverse strand, counting down.
CGGCAGGACCGTGCCGTGGCGGGTGTAGGTGTCGTCGTGCGCGGCCCAGCACCAGGTTGACTGTTCGCACAGTGCCAGGACGCCGTTGGCCACCTCGGCGGTGAGCCGTTTTGCGGCGGTATCTGGTCCTGGGGTCTCGTGCTTGCGACCAGTATGGGCCGAGGACAGCGCGAGCAGGGCGAGCACAGCGCGGGATAGGCGTCGTTGGCGCGCAGCGACCGCGTCCTCATAGGCTGTCCGGTTGCCGTCGATGAAGTAACGCGCATAGTCACTCGGGCGCGGCCAGGGCCATGGCTGCTCGCTTGCAGCGAGAGCCGAGGTCGCGATTCCAGACAGGGCTTGTTGCTGTTCTGTCCTCAGTGCGCCGACACTCAGTCCTAGGTTGAGTGCTTCGGACGGCGGCAACAGGCTGGTTCTGAGTGCCTCGGGACTGATGCGTGAGCCCCAGGCCGCGCGTAGTGGTCCGACGACGCTGGGTGGGGCAGTCTGCCTGGGCACGGGGTCACCTTGCAATCTCGCAACTTCGCGGTCGTTTGGGCACAGTCTTGTCAAATGAACGGGACAAAGATATCAAAAATGATCAGGATCGAACGGGTATGGTCGGGTTGGTGGTGCCGCGGGTCACGGTGACTCAGGCGGGTGGTACGCGATTCGCATGGAGGCGATCATGGGCGCGACGACGAGCAACGGCAATGTTGCTGACATGACGCGAGGACAGTGGGAACGATGGGCCGATGCGCTGCTGCTCGCCGTGCGGCCCTACTTCACCCCCGGGCACGCCCGCCTCGAGCTCCCCGGCCCAACAAGCTCATACGGTTCAGACTCGGACGGCCTGGAAGGATTCGCACGTACGTTCCTGCTGGCAGGGTTTCGCCTGGCCGGGGCGAGCCGAGCCACAGATGTCGATGTCCAGGACCCGTACGCCATGGCGGACTGGTATCGGGTCGGCCTGGTGTCTGGGACGACTCCGGGTGGGCAGGAAGCTTGGCCCACATTGTCTGATTGTGCGCAGGCCAAGGTTGAGGCCGCATCGATCGCGCTCATACTAGACATGACCCGCCCGCTCATTTGGGAGCGGTTGGCGCCGACCGAGAAGCGGAACGTAATCGCCTGGCTGGCTCCGGCAGTGGGAGATGACAGCTATCCGCGATGCAACTGGCTGTGGTTCCGGGTGATCGTCGAAACCTTCTTGCGATCGGTCGGCGGGCCGCGGTCGGAAACGGACATTCGTGCGGATCTCGCTGAGCACGACTCCTACTACCGAGGGCACGGTTGGTTCTCCGATGGGCCCGAGCGCAGTTTTGACTACTACGTCGGCTGGGCCATGCACTTGTACCCGATCCTGTGGGCACGGATGTCGGGTGCGTCCGACTTTGCTGCGGAACGAGGACAGACCGACGTGAAACGGCTCGAACGCTACTTGGAAGACTTCGTCACACTCATCGGCGGCGACGGCGCGCCCTTGTTCCAGGGACGCAGCCTTATCTATCGCTTCGCCGCTGCGGCGCCGCTGTGGGTGGGCGCCATTGCCGGCGTCGAGAACCTAGAGATGGGGCTCCTACGACACGGCGCGAGTGCGATCGTTGACTACTTCCGCCGACACGGCGTGCCAGATGAGCAGGGTCTGTTGACGCTCGGCTGGTTCGCCCCCTGGGAGCCGATGCGCCAATCGTACTCCGGGGCCGGCTCTCCATATTGGGCGTCCAAAGGGGCCCTCGGTCTCGCCCTGCCAGGGGATCATCCGGTGTGGACCTCACAAGAGTGTCCATTGCCTGTGGAGGTCGGGAACGTGCTGCGCGCTGTCGATGCGCCGGGGTGGATCGTCTCTGCAACGAGTAACGATGGCATCGTTCGTGTCATCAACCACGGTACGGATCACGCCCGTGAGGGCGACTCGGTTGCGGATTCCCCGCTATATGCCCGGATCGGCTACTCCACTGTGACAACTCCCTGTCTGGATGTGGAGGCGGAAACGAATCCATTGGAGATGTCGGCGGCGCTTCTCGATGCATCGGGGGACGCGAGCCATCGTGCCGGGATGGTGCGCCTAGCCATCGGCGTCACTGACGGCGTCGGATACGCGGCATCTCGCGCGCAAAGCCACTGGGTGAAACCAGATTCGCATCAGCAGGGACACGGCTCCGGTGCCGTAGGGCGTATGACCTACGCCGGGATGATGACTGTCGTGTCACTCGTGCACGCCGAGTGGGAACTACGTTTGGTTCGTGTAGATCGGCCGTCCGAGCGGGTAGTCGCAATGCGGGTGGGGGGTTGGGCGCTCACAGGTGACGGTCCCGAGAGCCGTGCCAGTGCGCGTGAGGCCTCCGTCAGTCTGTCGGGACTGAGCTGCCGGGTGGTGGCAGCAGACGGCATTGCCTGCGATCCGATGATCTACGAGCGTACCGACGCTTCTCCGCTGCCCGGAGTGACGACCGTGCCTGTCATATCCGCTGCCGTTGTGCCCGGTACATGGCGCGCATTTGCCATCTGCCTTGCGGGAGAGGCCGCGGCGGACGCCGGACGAGTTCCCGTGGTCGACTCCCTGGTAGAGGACGGCGAGGACTTGGTGGCCGTTGTGACGTGGCCGAGTCTGGGGAAGGTGGTCACGCGGTGTCCCGTCGTTGTGCCCCAGCTCACGGCCGGATGATGCATTATCGATCATGACTGAGCAGGAAAGGTCTTGACAGAACAACCACGATCGGCTTGACTTACTCATGTCACCGGTCGGTGGCGTACCTTCAACGAGGAAGACATGGGCAATGACGCTGAGAATCGACCGCCGTCGGGCTCATTGGTCAGGTGTGGACCCGCGCATCCGTGTGTTCCGAAGTGGCCGCACATACGCCGTTCGAACAGCGTCGCGGACGCGGTCGGCCGTGGGACGTCCGGTCGCGTCCGGTCGCTGAGGTGCGCGAGAACTGTCCGGATCCTTACTGCCGTCCAACACGGCGCCGTTCATCCATAAGGAGAATCCGATGTCCCATCTCATCACACGACGCACGGCTCTCGGAGTCGGCTCCGCGGCCATATTGGCGACGTTAGCCGCCTGTGGGAGCTCGAAGTCCAATGGTTCCTCCGGAAGTCAAGCGACCGTCGGGACCGACGCTGAAGTGGAGCTCACCTTTGCGGGGTGGAGCCTAGACACGACACCGGAGTTCCAGGCGTTGGCGGACGCGTTCACGGCAGCGAACCCGAACATAACCATTACGGTGAAGGAGTACTCGGCGCAAGACTACGACACCCAGCTCACTACAGACTTGTCGGCGGGGTCTGCGCCCGACGTATTCCCGATCAAGAACCTGCTGCGCTATTACTACTACATGTCTAACGGGCAGCTGATGGACTTGTCCGACATGGCGGCCGGATTCGACGGAGACGAAGCCATTGACCTGACATACCTTGAATACGACTCAAAGTACTTCGCCTTGCCGTACCGGCAGGACTCGTGGCTTCTGTTCTATAACAAGGACGCGTTCGCGCAGGCCGGCGTTGAAGAACCCGACGGGTCGTGGACCTGGGAGGACTACAAGCAGGCGGCTTCCAAGATCACTGCGGCTGGGGAGATGAAGGGCGCGTACCACCACACCTGGCAGTCGGTGGTGCAAGGTTTCGCTCTTGCGCAATACCCGGACGCTGATCTGACATCGGGCGACTACAGCTACCTCAAGCCGTTCTATGAGACGGCCCTGGAGATGCAGGACTCGGGGGACGTTGAGACCTTTGCCACCGCACAGGCTCAGTCGCTGACATACCAGGCGCAGTTCGGTACCCAGAAAGCCGCGATGATGCCCATGGGCTCATGGTTCATCGCAACTCTGCTCGAGCAGCAGTCTACGGGTGATGCAGACGAGTTCGAGTGGGGGCTGGCGCCGATTCCTCAGTACGAAAGCGGGCATGAGGATGCCCCGATTACGTTCGGTGATCCCACCTCGTTGGCGGTCAACGCCGCGCTTGAGGGGGACAAGGCGTCTGCGGCTAAGGCCTTCGTCGCCTTCGCGACCGGCGAAGAGGGGGCGCGGGCGATGGCCGCCATCGGTATTACGCCGGCATACTTCTCCGAGACAATCGAATCGACATTCTTCGACCTCGATGGGATGCCGCAGGACGACCTCTCGAAGCTCGCATTCTCCACGCACGACACCCGCCCGGAGAACCCTGTGTCTGAGACTGTCAACGACATACAGACAATTCTCAACGATACCCATTCAGAGATCATGACCGAGACCACCCCAGTAGATGAGGCGCTTTCAAAGGCCGGTGAGGACATAAAGGGGCAGGGATTGACCGCCTGAGCCGAGTCGGGGTCGTCGGTGTGGGGGTCTCCTCCAGACCGTCGGGCCGACGATCCGCTCTGCAAGTCTTGATGGCTCGGCGGAAGGAGATGCAAATGAATGGTGCCGCAGCGACGAATCGACCATCGACATCCCGCCGGCAAAGCAGCGTATCATCCAAGGCGCTGCGCCGCCGCAACACGATCGCAGGATGGTCGTTCATACTACCGAATTTTCTAGGATTCGGCTTGTTGACCCTCATACCTGTGATCGCGTTGTTCTACATCGCGTTCACCAAGTGGAGTGCGTTCGGCAGTCCTGAGTTCACCGGTCTGGACAACTTTGTAAGACTTGTGAACGATCCGACGTTCTGGACGGCCTTCTGGAACACGCTGTATTACGCCGTCGTGCATATTCCGCTCACCTTGGCGCTGTCGCTAGGGCTTGCCATGTTGCTCAACCAGAAGCTCCGGGGGCTGGCCTTCTTCCGCTCGGCCGCGTTCTTTCCCTACTTCACGTCCATTGTCGCGGTGGCGCAGGTGTGGAACATGCTCCTCGCGCCGGAAAACGGTCCGATAAACCAGTTCCTGAATTTCATCGGCATAAGCGATGCACCAGGATGGACGTCATCCGCCGTATGGGCGATGCCGGCGGTTATAATCGTTGGAACGTGGCGCGAAATGGGTTACTACATGTTGTTGTTTCTGGCGGGCTTGCAGGCGGTGCCCCAAGAACTCTATGAGGCGGCACGCGTGGACGGCGCGAATGCGTGGCAGCGGTTCACAAACGTGACGCTGCCCTGCCTTAGGCCGACGACATTCTTCGTGACAGTCATGCTGACAATCGGTTCGTTCAAGGTATTGGACCTGATTCTTGTGATGACGAACGGCGGGCCTGGGACTAGTACGCTGGTCCTTTCGCAATACATCTACCGGATGGGCTTCGAACGCAACGACTTCGGGTACGCGTCCGCAATTTCGCTCGTGCTGTTCCTCATCTGTCTGCTGGTTACAGTAATACAGTTCGTTCACAACCGTCGGCAGGAGGCCTGAGTCATGTCAACCGAGCAGACGGTTCGCGCAGGAGTACCGGAACGCGGAGCCCCTCCGGTCAGGGCGAAGTCGCGCAGTTCTCAACGTTCGGCGAGGCACTTCGCGGGAAGATGTATTCAATACGTTTTCCTGCTTGCATTGTCGGCCTTCGTGCTACTGCCCTTCGCGTGGATGCTGTTGTCCTCTTTCAAGAAGAACAACGAGATCTTCACAAGCCCGATCACCTGGTTCCCGGAAGAATGGCAGTGGCACAACTATGTCGATATCTGGGCGAAGTCGGATATGACAACCTGGTTGGGAAACACGGTATTGCTCGCGGTCGTTGTCACGTTCCTTCAGGTGTTCACGGGCTCCTTCGCTGCATACGGATTCTCCCGAATACGGTTCCCCGGGAGGGACTTCCTATTCATCGTGTACATCGGAACCATTTCGGTACCCTGGCAAGCGTACATGATCCCGCAGTTCAAGATGCTGTCCTCTGTAGGATTGAGTGACACGAGGCTGTCCATCATTCTGCTGCAGGCGTTCGGGGCCTTCGGCGTGTTCCTCATGAAGCAGTTCTACGACTCCATTCCTGAGGAGTTGAGCGAAGCGGCTCGCATCGACGGCCTGAGTGAATACAAGATCTATTACAAGATAATGCTGCCGCTGTCCGTACCTTCGATTGCCTCACTCGCGATCATCACCTTCACCAACACGTGGAACGACTATATGGGCCCGCTGATCTACTTGCGCAGTCCAGACTTGTGGACGATCCAGCTGGGGCTGAAGACGTTCATCGGTCAGTACAACGCGGATTACGCGGCCATCATGACAGGCTCGGTGCTCTCGGTTCTGCCGATTGCCATCGTGTTCGTGTTCGGTCAGCGGTACTTTGTGCAAGGCATAGCGACGACGGGCATGAAGGGATGAGCATGCGGGCGCGTCTTGGCTCCGGGGAGGAGTCGACGAACGTGTGGCGCGACATCGGGGACTTCCTATTCGGCACGCTGCGGCTGAATGTGGTCCTAGTGGTGCTGATGGCGCCGCTGATCGCACTGTGCCTGGGAGTGGTCGCTCCGTGGCGTAGTTTTCCGACTCTTATAGCCGTTCTATGGCTGACGTCGCCTGGTCTGGCGGTCGCGTTTGCGGCGTTCCGAGATTCTCCCGCGTTCGGGCGTTCGCTACTGCGTCGTCAGGCACCTGCAGGTTCAGCGATGGACTCCGCGGCGGACTCTTACTGGCGTCTTGACGAGGACTACGCGATGGTAAGGCCATGCGTGCGGGCGTTACGCGGGCTGTGGTGGCGGACCCTGCTGGCGGCGGCGCCATTTGCCGGTGCCGCGCTGGTTCTTTGCGTCGACATTGTTTGGCTGGCGGGCACTGGGGCGGGTGCATACGTCGCGCCGGCGCTCGCCACGACGGTTTTGCTGGTTCTTTTGGCATGGCCCGTCGCGATTGTGGTCGTCACGGAGCGCCCCGGTGTGCGTACTGCGGCCGTGCTGCGTCTTGCGCTGACGCTCGTCGTAAGGCGTTGGTACTTTTCGCTGTTGAACTTGCTGGTGATGCTGGGCATCTTCTTCGGATTGGTTGCACAGCCGTTCCTGATGGCGGCGGTGGGTAACGGATTTCTGCTCCACCTGCTGTGGGCGAATGCCCGCTGGATGGTTTTGCCGTCGATCACCCCTGAGGCAGCCGACGCGGTGCGCTCGCCAGCGGTCGGCCGTCTTTGCTACGGCCGTTGATACAGACGCTGGCGTGTGACGGTTGTACTCAGGCTCTGGTGGAGTACTGCGCGGCGGTGAATTCGCCGGCTATAGGAGCTCCATTGAGGTAGTTGGCGACGTCATCGACGGCCCCATCACCGAGCCTGTACAGTTCCCTGCCCATGGACCCCGCGGCATGCGGTGTGAGAAATACGTTCGGTAGTGTCCACAGCGGTGAGTCCGGGGCGTTCACCTCTGGATCGGTTACGTCGATTATGGCGCGGATGCGGTCCTTCTGGAGTTCCGTAATTAGTGCCTCCTGGTCGCAGATGGCGCCGCGTGCCGTGTTGATGAACGTGGCCCCGTCCTTGATCGTCGCGAACTGTTCGGCTCCGAGCATGTGGTAGGTGCGCGGCGTCGAGGCGGAGTGAAGCGAGATGACGTCGCTGGTTCGCAGTAGTTCATCCAGACTTGTGCATTCAACTCCGAGAGATGCGGCTTCGGCGGGACTCAGGTGGCCGGACTGGACTTTGATGGTGCAGTGGAACGGGCGAAGGTACTTGATAACAAGCCGTGAGATGCGGGATAGGCCAATGAGTCCGACAGTGGAGCCATACAGGCCGATGGTGGGGAACGCGTCCCAAAAGTCCTCCGGCTTGTCCCGAAGCTCCAAATAAGCTCGGCGACTGGCAAAGATGTCCTTGGCCGCCAATATGATCATGGCGAGCGTGTACTCTGCGACCGGTTCGGCGTTCAGCTGAGTCTGCGACGACATACGTACGCCGCGCTCGAAAAGTTGCGGCCCGACGACGTCACGCACGGACCCGCCTGAGTGGACCAGCAGCTTCAGCGCCGGCATGGTGTGCAGCAGCTCGTCTAGCCTTCCGGTCTCCCAACCGGTGATGAGAACTTCTGCGTCGGCGAGCGTGGCACGTGACTCCGGCGTGGCATGATTCCGTGGATCGGGATCGAGGTTCAGGCTACCGAGCGAATGTAGGCGTGCGATGGCCTCCGGATTGAAGAAGTTGGTGCGGTGCTCATCCACGACGGATAACACGATGTTGGGCGTTGTCACGGGAACCCTCCGGCGGTGTTGAAGTACTCAAGTCCGTAGCTGCTGGTAGGCGACCACTGTTTAAAGCATAGTCCGGAAACGGACGCCTCTGAGCCATTAAGTACGCTTGTGTTTAAATTCGATCGTACTAGAATGGGTGGTGCTGGACGCCACCGGAGGAGCTCGAACAGATCATGGTGCGGAACACGTCGGCCGGAAGTGTGCTGCGTGGGCGCAGGGCGCTCGTTCTCGCAGGGCGCGGTCGCTACGAAGACCCCTGGCACGATCATGCGGCGATGAGCCATGAGATCGCTGTGTTGTTGGGTGAGTTGGGTTTGCGTACAGAGGTTCGGTCGACGTTTCGCGATTCGTTCTCCGACCTGGACGCCTTCGATTTGTTGGTCGTCAACGGCGGCACCGGTCGGATAGATCCGGACTTCGATGGTGATGACGAGTCATGGGCCCCGGTACATGCGGCCATGAATGCCTACGCGAGCTCGGGCGGTCCGCTCTTCGTCCATCACCAGGGTATCAATGCATTTCTGGACAACCCACGCTGGCGCTACGTCGTCGGCGGACGGTGGATCCGCGGCACTACCTACCACCCGGAGAACTCGGAAGGTGTCTGGTCGCCGGTGGCGGGTTCTCACCCAATCGTTGACGGGCTTGGCGAGCTTCACGTCCACGATGAGCGTTATACGCTGCTTGACGTGGAGCCCGACTCAACAGTGATATTAACGCAGCACGAGGCCGGGGCAGACCAACCGGCCGCATGGGTGAACACGGTGGGTGGCATGCGCGTCGTCTACGACTCGCTTGGTCATGACTTGCGATCCATGCTGAACCCGGATCGTCGCGAGCTCATGTGTCGCGAGATCAGCTGGCTGCTTGAGGAGTGATCGCACAACGGGCGTGGAACAGACGATTCCGGTTTGATGGCGTGGTTTGTGGGCGGCTGATCATACGGGTCCGCTTCAATCGAGGTACGGCAGCACGTACTTCGCATAGTCGGCGGCTACGTGTTCGACTACCTCGGTGAAGGGACGTGCCCAAATGTCGGTATTGAAGATCTCCGTCTCGACCGCGCCGGTGTAGCCGGCGTCGCGGACCCAGCCGGTGATGGTCGCGAAGTCGATGTAGCCGTCGCCCACATAGCCCCGGGAGTTGAGGGTGTCCTGTTTCAGGGGGAGCACCCAGTCGCACACCTGGAACGCGGCCAGCCGGCCCTCGGCGCCTGCGCGCGCGATCGACGCGGCGAGTTGCGGATCCCACCACACATGGTAGGTGTCCACGACCACGCCCACCTCCGTGGCGGCGAAGGGGGCCGCAATGTCCAGCGCCTGCCCGAGCGTGGAGACGACACCGCGATCGGCGCAGAAGATCGGATGCATTGGTTCCAACACCAGGCGCACGCCACGCTCCCGGGCATAGGGGACGAGCTCGGCGAGGCGCAGGCTGACGCGCTCCCGAGCGGCGCCGAGATCACGCTCCGGCCGCCCGGCGTCGGGGGAGGCACCCATGCCCGGCTCCGGGTTGGCGGGCAGTCCACCGACCACCAGGATGAGCTCCCCGGCGCCAACCGCGGCGGCCTCATCGATGGCACGGCGGTTGTCGTCGACGGCGACCCGTGCACGCCCGGCGTCGAGCGCGGTGAAGAAGCCTCCGCGGCACAACGAGGAGACTTCAAGCCCGGCCGCACGCACAATGCGGCCCGCCTTCTCGGCACCGACCTCCTGCACCCGATCCCGCCATAGCCCGACGGCTCCGTAACCCGCCGCCGCTGCGGCCATCGCAGCCTCCTCGAGGGTTGCGTGCTTGATGGTGGCGGTGTTGAGGGAGCACCGGGAAAGATCGAAGTTGTTTGAAGTTGCCACGTCGATAACCTCATCTCCCCTTGGAAGGATCGTTAACGATCAGTATAGTAACTCTTAGAACATTTGGGCGGCTGCTCCGGATTCAGCTCCAAACGTGCCTCGGAACCGGTCTACACCGCCTGCGCGTTCATAAGATCCGCACGATCACAGGAGATCCCATGCAGGATGCCGTCGCCTACCCCCGGCCCCAGACCCCCGTCGCCATGGTGACCGGCGGCAACCGCGGCATCGGTCGAGGCATTACCGAGGAGCTGCTGCGCCACGGCTATGCGGTCTCGCTTCTGGCCACACGCCCGGAGCCCGCCGAAACTCTGCAGGAGTTGCGTTCGCTTCCGGACGGCTCCGGTCAAGTCGCCTACACCCGTGGCAGCATCGACGACCTCGACGTCGGTCCTCGCTACCTCGCCGCCACGCTCGAGGCCTTCGGCCGCATCGACTTGCTGGTCAACAACGCGGGCGTGGCCCCGAAGGTGCGTGCAGACCTGCTCCAGGCCGATCCCGCCTCCTTCGACCGCGTCCTGGGCGTCAACCTGCGCGGACCGTACTTCCTCACCCAGGTGGTAGCCCGCGAGATGATCGCACAGCGCGACCGAGACCTCTCGTCTGCCGGCATCGACCTGTCCAATGGACTGCCCGCGCTGGATCGCCCGGCCGCCACCATCATCAATGTCTCGTCCATCTCGGCGGATACGGTTTCGACCAACCGCGGCGAATACTGCGTATCCAAGGCCGGCGTCCACATGGCCACCCTTCTGTATGCGGCCCGTCTCGCCGGTGAGGGCATCGTTGTTTACGAGGTGCGTCCCGGCGTGATCGCCACCGACATGACCGCCGGCGTCAAAGACCGCTATGACGCCCTCTTCGCCGCGGGTATCGCGCCAATGCCCCGCTGGGGCCGTCCCGACGACGTCGGCCGCACCGTCGCCATGCTCGCATCCGGCAGCGCCCCATATTCCACCGGCGACGTCATCCACGTCGATGGCGGCATGCATATCCCGCGCTTGTGAGTTGTCAATTAGGAAGCGACCATGCCCGTTCAATCATCCATCCGCATCGACGGCGTCGACGTGCCCGTCCTGTCCGCGAATACGGTCGTCGTCGGCACCGGGGCCGCCGGTTACTGCGCCGCGGACCGGCTGGTGCAGTACGGGCAGGAGGACGTGCTGATCATCTCTGATCGGATCGCCACCGGCTCCTCCCGCAATGCCGGCTCCGACAAGCAGACCTACTACAAACTCACCTTGGGCGGCGGGGCCGGTGACTCGGTTGCCGAGATGGCGCAGACCCTCTTCGACGGCGGCGCCATGGACGGCGATACCGCCCTGGTGGAGGCGGCCCTGTCCTCGCAGGCCTTCCTGCATCTGGTCGACCTAGGTGTGGACTTCCCCCGCAACCGCTTTGGCGAGTTCGTCGGGTACAAGACCGACCACGACCCGCGCCAGCGCGCCACCAGTGTGGGCCCGTACACCTCGCGGACCATGGTCGAGCGTCTGGAGGCGAAGGTACGGCGCGACGGTACGCGCGTGGTCGAGAATCTGCGCGTGGTCGAGGTGCTCGTCGCCGACGGCGAGGCGGTGGGACTGGTGTGCCTGCGCCGCCGGGTCACGCAGGCGGAGGCGGCCGCGGGCACCTCCCGCTTCCTGCTGGTGCGCGCCCGCTCGATCGTGTACGCCACCGGCGGTCCGGCGGGCATGTACGCGCGCAGCGTCTTTCCGCACGGGCAGTGGGGTGCTGCGGGTGCCGCCTTCCGCGCCGGTGCCGCCGGCAGGAACCTCACCGAGTGGCAGTACGGCCTGGCCTCGATCGCGCCGCGTTGGAACGTCTCCGGCAGCTACATGCAGGTACTGCCCACATTCATATCGACCGACCTCGACGGCGGTGATGCGCGCGAGTTCCTCCCCGAGGCGATCCCCGACTACGGCCGTCTGTTGTCACTGACCTTCCTCAAGGGCTACCAGTGGCCCTTCGACATCCGCAAGGCCCGCGGTGGTTCCTCGCTCATCGATTTGCTTGTGTACCGCGAGACCGCGGAGCGGGGACGCCGCGTATTCCTCGATTTCACCCGCAATCCCGGCGGCCTCCGGCTCGACCCCGATGCGCTGGATCCGGAGGCGCGCGAATACCTGGGTAGTGCGGGCGCCCTGTTCGGCACCCCGGTCCAGCGGCTGATCGCCATGAACCGCCCCGCCTACGAGCTGTACCGGGAGAAGAATCCGGTCATCGATTTGGCGCGGGATCGCCTGGAGATCGACGTGTGCGTGCAGCACAACAACGGCGGCCTCGCCGTCGACTGCTGGTGGCAGTCGACGGCTCTGGACGGATTCTTCCCCGTCGGCGAGGCGGCTGGCGCGCACGGCGTGTACCGACCCGGCGGGGCGGCACTGAACTCCACCCAGGTAGGAGCCACGCGCTCCGCCCAGTGGATCGCCGCCCGCCGTCGAGGTGAGCCCTTGGATATGACGGCCTTCGCTGCGATTTCAGCCCCGGCCGTGGAGCATGCGCGCGGGCTGCTGGCCGACGCCGGGGCGCGGGTGGCGGCCGGAGCGCCCGACAACACCGGTGAGCTGCTCACGCGCGCCCAGGTGCTCATGAGCGAACATGCCGGCCTGGTCCGCTCGGCACAGGGTGTGAGCGGGGCCCTGGGACAAGTGCGCGAGATGCTGGTCGGCCTCTCCGACCGGACGGTGGTGGATACGGCCTCCCGCCGCAGCGTGGAGCGGCTCTTCCTGCTGCGGGACATTCTGACCAGCCAGTTCGTCTACCTCTCTGCCATGGCGGACTACTTGCGGCGCGGTGGGCGCTCGCGCGGCTCGGTACTCTACACCGATGCCGCCGGCCTGCTGCCGGAGGAGGGACTGCCGGATTCGATGCGCTTCATGCCCGACGACGGGGCGCTGGACGCGCAGGTGCAGGAGGTCGCGCTGCGCTGCGGTGCCGACGGCGTCCCGGCGGTGGAAACCAACTGGCGTCCGCGCCGTCCGCTTCCGGACACGGGCGGCGATTTCTTCGAGAACGTCTGGCGCGACTTCCGCGAGGACGGCGGGGTGCGCTGATCGGCCGACGGTCCGCAGCGGCGGAGGCCGACACGGCGGCGATGGGGCGGCGCGCCAGCAGGGCGTCGCCATGCAGCCGGGGCGTCCGGGCGTCCGATTCAGAAGACGAGCTGCGGGACCGATAGCTTGCGGCCGGTGTCGGTCGACTCCTGCCCCAGGGCCGCCAGCTGTACTCCGCGTGCCGCCGAGGCGAGCCCGTAGCGGTGCGGCCTGCCGGCGGCGACGTCCCGCAGGAACTCCTCCCATTGGGCGCGGAATCCGTTCGCCGGAGCGCCGTCGTCGGGAACCTCGGCCCACTGGCTCAGGAAGTCGATGTCGGTGGGGACGTCGGGATCCCAACTCGCGCGCGGCGTGTTGGCCCGCTGCTGGGACTCGCAGTGGAACAGCCCGGCGACGGCCGAGCCGTGGGTTCCATCCACCTGGAACTCCACCAGCTCCCGACGGTGCACGCGCACGGCCCAGGAGGAGTTGAGCTGGGCGATCACGGTCTCGCCGGTAGGTGCCTCGACCTCGAAGATCGCGTAGGCGGCGTCGTCGGCGGTGGCCGGATATGCCTGGCTGTTCTCGTCCCAGCGGGTGGGGATGTGAGTCGCCGCCTGGGAGTAGACGCTTTTAACGGAGCCGAGGATGCCCTCCAGGACGTAGTTCCAGTGGCAGAACATGTCCACCATCATTCCGCCGCCGTCCTGCTTGCGGTAGTTCCAGGAGGGACGCTGACTGGGACGGACGTCGCCCTCGAACACCCAGTAGCCGAATTCTCCGCGCAGAGACAGGATGCGGCCGAAGAATCCCTCATCCACCAGGCGCCGCAGCTTGATCAGGCCGGGCAGGTAGAGCTTGTCGTGTACCACGCCAATGGTGAGACTGGTGTCGGCGGCGCGGTGGGCGAGGTCGACCGCCTGCTCAAGGGTCTCGGCGGTTGGCTTCTCGGTGTAGATGTGCTTGCCCGCCTCGATTGCGGCGGTCAGAGCGGCATAACGGCGCGAAGTGGTCTGGGCATCGAAGTAGATGTCGACGTCCGAGTCGGAGATGATCGCGTCCTGATCGGTGGTCCAGCGGCTGAGGCCGTGACGGGCGGCGATCTCCTTGAGCTTGTTCGCATTGCGACCGACGAGAATCGGTTCCACCTGCAGGCGGGAGCCGTCTTCGAGGAGCAGTCCCCCATCGGCACGAATCGGCAGGATCGACCGGACCAGATGCTGCCGGTATCCCATGCGGCCGGTGATGCCGTTCATGGCGATGGTGAGAGTTCGAGACATCGTTGTCGCTCCTGCCTGGTGACGGTTGCGGGCAGGACACCTGCTGAACGATCCTGTCCTAAAGTGAACGATAGCGAACTAAGCGAACAGGATCAATCAGAGGTCGGTGTGGTCGGTTGTGGCGCACTCAGCCGCCGCCTGCATGGCGGCACTCCTCCGTCCGTACATGATTGTGAGCAAGAAGTCCTCGGAAAGGAGGAGGCGATACGACCAAATAGCAGGTGCCGTGGTGTCCCGCTCGTTCGCGATGCTTCTTCCTGTCATCGAGAACACCTGAGGATGGTGCCGCGTTCGGCTCCGTCCAGTCACACAGGAGTGGCCAGGATCGAAATCTCAGGCCCATGTGAAACATCGCCCACCACCTAAGGAGACACCCACCATGACCGCCCAGAGCCCTGCGCTTGAGCTGCGGGATGTTCGCAAGATCTACAACACCCCCGGGGGAACCATAGACGCCCTCGCGGGTATGACGCTGACCGCCGAGCAGCACAAGATCCACGCCTTCTTGGGTCCCAACGGCGCCGGGAAGAGCACCTCCCTGGAGATGACGGTCGGCCTGCGCACCCCCGACTCGGGCACCGTGCGCACCCTGGGTCTCGACCCGCGCAAGGCACGGGACGAACTCAGTCGCCGCGTCGCCATCCAGCCGCAGGAGGCCAAGGTCTTCCAATACCTGCGCGTCGGCGAACTGCTGGACCTGTGGTCCTCCTTCTACGACCATCCCCGGCCCGCCGACGAGATCCTCGACTCCCTCGAGCTGGCGAAGTACGTCGAGCGCCAGGTGACCAAGCTATCGGGGGGCACGCTCCAACGTCTCAACGTCGCCCTGGCGATGGTCTCCGACCCCGAACTGCTCATTCTTGACGAGCCCTCCACCGGCTTGGACCCGCGGGCACGGGAACGACTGTGGTCGGTCCTCGGCGGCTGGAGGGACCGCGGCACGACGATCGTCCTGTCCACACACTCCATGGAGGAGGCCACCGCATTGGCGGACTCCGTGTTCATTGTGGACCGCGGCAGGTGCGTCAGCTCTGGGACCCCTGAGGAGCTGATCGCCTCCTTCGCCGGAGGACCGGCAGTCGTCTTCCGCCTGTCAGGGGACCTGTCAGAGGAGAACGCCTCCCGGCTGCGGTCCCTCGGGGACCTCACGGTCAACCCGGACCGCTTCGCCGCTCTCAAGACGGCGCGAACCGATGAGGCGCTCGTCCTCCTGTCCCAGACCCCCGGATGCTACGACCTCGGCATCCATCAGCCCACGCTGGGCGACGCCTACCTGGCCGCCACCGGCACCGAACTCACCGCTATTACGACACCCGAGGAAGACTGACCATGAGCACCACGACCGACGGCGGTGCGCTCCGCAGTGCCCGTCCCCTTACCATCACCCACTGGCGGGAGATGTCCCGCAATCGGACGAACTTCGGCGTCGCTATCCTCCTTCCGTTCTTCATGGCCGGAGTGTTCCTGGGCATGGACAAGATCCTCCACTCGACTATGGGAGGACCGGGACCCGACTTCTCAGCGCTTGTGGTACCCATCGCGCTGTGCATGCTTCTCACCGGGACGTGCATGACCCTGACCGCCGGCCCGATCGCCGAGTACCGGCAGTACGGCACCCTGCGTATTCTGGGCACCACCCCGGTGTCGCGGGGACAATTCATCCTGACCCACCTGGCCGTTCGAGTGCTCCTTGCGATCGCGCTCAGTGTTCTGGTCGGAGTTCTGGGCGTCCTCCTCGGCATCAGCGAGACCGTCGCCGTATGGCGTGCGTTTGTCATCGCCCTGCCCGCCTCCGTGCTGTTCCTAGCCCTGGGCTACTTCATCGGTTCGATCGTCGGCTCGGGGCAGGCCGCCACAAATATCGCCACATTCACCGGCTTGTTCTTCATGTTCACTTCGGGAGTGGTGCTCCCTCTGGAGCTGCTGTCCGACTCCGCCAAGCGCGTCCTCGACTTCCTCCCCACCTCCTACTTCGGGGACCTGTTGTTCTGGGTCACCGGAGGCGTGCAGAGGTACGAGACGACGCTGGACTTCGCGGTTCTCATCGGTGTGGCGATTGTGGCCGTCCCCCTGGCAGTGAAGACCTTCCACTGGGAGGCCGCGAAGAACTGAGTGGGTCATCTGTTGAATGGATGGATTCCGATGGGAGGGGATGACGCTATGGAATGGAATACCGACTCATCCTTGGAGGTGAGCACGATTATGAGGCGCGTGACCGCGACCCTCGACGAGCACAATATGTGCGTCCTGGGCGCCGTGGGCGCACAGGAGCCCCGGCTTACGCCGTGCACGGATGAGGAGCAGGCTCCCCTCGGCTCCAAGTAGCGTGCATGGCCTACTGGGAGAAGAAGGTGTTTGTCCTGGAGGTCGAGACCATCGAACTCGTCGACACCCACCTTTGCGGCGGCACGATGCGCGTAGGCAGAGGGCCTCAGGGCTAGAGCAGCACTTTCTGTAGCGGGCGTGCGCCCGTGGTGGCCAATGCCTGGCGTGCCACGGTGTTTTGGGGCTTGGGAATGGCCATTCCCAAGCCCCAGAACCATCCCCTAAGTCCATAAACCGCCCCCCAGCCCAAAGATCCGGGGCCATCCCTGTGCGCTCCTGCCCAAGTTCCTGTGACCCTGACCGACCGACGAGGATCATCCGCACGGTGCGCGCCGTCCGCATCGCGCCCCTTCAGCGTTGTCACCGTGCGGTGGAACGGGGTCGGGCTCAGCATTCCAGCCAGACGGTGGTCGGCCCTGGAGTATCTCCTCCTTTAGTCTCATAAGTCTCGGCCGTTCTGACGATGGCAGCACCACGGCCGGTCAGCACACTTATCCCTGTCAGCAACTACGACGGGTACGGAGCTCACAGCATCCGCACCACTCACACCCGATAAGCAATACCCGAATGGACGCCAGGTTCACCTCCACCGCCGCCGCCAGGAGCGACCTCCTCGACGAGATCACCGAGGAGGAATACATCTGGGATGACCCGTAAGCCCAATGTCGGCCGTCACCGCGAAAGCGGCCTGACAAACACGCAACAACTGACTGTCCAAAAAACACCCAGCACTCCAAACCGTTCTCAACCATGGGAGTATCACCATGTCCATTGTCCTGACTGGCGTGTGCCAGGCCTATTCGGGCTTCGAGCTGCGCGACGTGTCCTTCGAGGTCTCTACCGGCGAGATCGTCGGTTTCCTGGGGCCCAACGGCGCGGGAAAGTCCACCACGTTGCGCATCCTGCTGGGCCTGGAGCGCCCGGCTCGGGGCACGGCTCTTATTGAGGGGACCCCTTACGCGAGGATGGCTCAGCCGATGCGCACCATCGGCTCCATCCTCGACGCCCAGTGGATCGCTGGGGGCCAGACGGTGACGCAGTACCTGAACTGGCTGGCCATCGCCGGGGGCCTGGACCGCTCCCGCATCCCCCTGCTGCTAGAGCAGGTCGACCTGGCCTACGCCGCCAAACGACGTGTCTCGCGCCTGTCCCTGGGCATGCGCCAGCGCCTGGGCCTGGCCGGAGCACTGCTGGGCGACCCGCGCTACCTCGTTCTGGACGAGCCGCTCAACGGACTGGACCCCGAGGGCATCCGCTGGTTCCGTGACCTGCTACGACAGCTACGAGACCAGGGCCGGGGCATCCTGTTGTCCTCCCACATCCTGACCGAGGTCTCCGCCGTAGCCGACCGCGTCGTCATGATCTCCAACGGACGCGTCACCGGCAGTGGCAGCCTGAGCGACTTCGAGGCGGAAGGCAGCCTGGAAGACGCCTTCTTCAAGCACCTCGCCCCCAAGGAGCGGTGATAGCGATGCGACTGCTCATCAGCGAGCTCTACAAGCTCTACGTCTATCGGTGGCCCGCTCTGCTGCTGGCCGGGGCACTGGTCGCTTGCGCCCTCCTGGACATCTACCTCGCCCTGGCGTACTCCTCCTCCGCCGGCTCCTATGTGAGCACGGCACTGAGCTTCAACGAGCTCGTCTGCCGCCTGGCGTGGTTCACCCTGCCCGTCCTGGTCTTGGCCGGTGACGCGCGTGATGGCATGCTGGCCAGTGTCGTCCTGGTCCGTCCGCGTCCGCGCGCGATCCTGGCCGCCAAGCTCGTCTCCTCCCTTGTCGCCGCCCAGGTCAGCGCCCTGGGGTCCCTGGTCCTCATCGCGGCCTTCATGCCGCTGGGAGGCTGGCCCGACGCCGCCACCGCCCTGGCCGCCGCCGCCCCGATGGCCGCTCGCTTGCTGGTGCTGCCGCCGCTGGCAGTGTGCTTCGGTTTTGGCGTGGCCGTCCTGGCCAACTTGAGGTCACTGCCGTGGGTGGCGACGGGACTGGTCCTCTGGAGCCAGGTGATCGAGAAGCTCCTCTTCACCGTCGTGGGCAACCTCGTGCCTCCGTCCGTCGGAGCGGCCCTGGCCCCGTATTCCGCCGCTGTCATGTGGTTGTACGGCGGCTGGGGCGAGATGGGCCTGCCTGCCTTTGACACCTGGGGCTTCCTGCCGCTGGCGGGCCTGGCCGCCCTCACCTGTGCGGCCGCCGCCTTCCTCCTCATGCGTACCGCCGACCCGGCCGGACGGCCCTGGGGCCTGCACACCGTCGCTCTGACCGCCGAGGCCGCACCCGCCATGAGCGCCACCCCGACGACGACCGCCTCCGCGCATACCGCCACGGCCGCAGCAACCCCGACGCGTCAGGCGGCCGACGGCGACGCCGCTCGCCCTCACCTGGTGGGAGCGCCTGCCCCCACTACCGGGGCCAGGTCCCGCAGGGGTGTGTTGGCTGATGTCCTGGCCTGGCTTTGGGCCAGTATGAGCGCCCACGGAGCGTTGCGGCGCACGCTGCTCCTGACCCTGTTCACCGCCGTCGCGAACGCCGCCATCACTGCCGGCGTGGTGGTCATCTTCGAGATCTCCCTGACCTCCTCCGGTGCCCTCAGTGACGCCGAGTCCGCGTTCGTGGCCGTCAGCAGCGGGTGGGGCATGCTCTGCCTGCCGTTGACCGTCCTGACCGGCTCGTGGACCTACCTGCGTCTCATCCAAACCCGCGAGCTGGCCCTGGTCTACACGGCTCTTCCGCGTCGAAGCGCCGTCATCACCGCCTGCGCGGTCCACGCCGGCCTCCAGGCGGCGGTGGTCACCCTGGTGTCCATCGCCGCGGGTCTTGCGGTCCTGAGCACTGCCACCAGCGTCAGCGCCGTCCTGGCCACTGCCGGTCTTACCCGGATGTTGGTCGCCGCCCCGCTGGGCGCCGTCCTCGCCCAGCTCAGCGTCATCGGAGCCGCCGTCCTCATCCGCCGGCCGATCCCCGCCCTGGCGGGCGTGGCCGGCTGGCTCCTGCTGGCTGAGCCCCTCCTCCAGAGCAGCAGCCCGGTCTTGGAGCGAGTAGTCGGCAGGCACACCATCAGCGCTCTGGTTGATAACCTCGTCAGTCCCAGCTCCTTCGCCGACGAGACCCTGAGCACCCCTTCGGCCGTCATGTGGCTCATCGCGCTTGCTGCCGTCCTCGTCACCACGGCGGTCGTCGTCGAGCGACGGCGCCCAGGAGTCATCGGGAACTGACCTGGACGGAGCACCATCCGCGCACCCTTTCAGGGTGGCCCTGGCCGGCGACGGCCTCACCGGCCAGGGCCACCCCTCTGTCCGGACGGCTGGCTCCAGCAGCGGGCGGCGAGACCGCCCCCCGCGCCCATGCGGAAGGGATCCAGGTTCTTGATCGCTGCTGGCCTGACAACCAGCAGCGGCACAACGCGCTTAGGTAGAGGGTCTCGAGGCAAGAGCACCGGGCCTGGGAATGGAAACCGTCCCCAGGCCCCAAACTATCCAAAATTAAAAGGACCGGTCAGTTGCGATATGAGACGATGTGGCATCCCCACTTCGGGTATGTGAATGATGCAGGCGAAATGGGCAGTGATGACTCGCTCGGTGAGGCGGTGACACGGATGGGAGATGGGGGTTCGGCAGGTGCTGCTGTGGCGGGACTTGCCAGCCCCGGGAGCGATACGGACATGGCGATGACAGAGGGGGTGCGAGGGGAACGTATGTGCGGTGACTTCCTATCGGTTGTGGATCCGGTGGGGTAGCCGCATCTTGTCCCACGTAGCTGTGTGGTCTGTTCATCATTGAGTCCCCACTCGATTCCGCCTTTCGAGAGAACCCGACGAGACGTAATGAGGAGGGACGACTAGCCGCCGATGCCCCGCTTGTACGCCTCGGTGACGATCTCCAGTCGGCTACCCACCCCCATCTTGCGCATAAGCGAGGAAACGTGAGTTTTGACGGTGGTCTCCGCAACGTTCATCTGGCGTGCAATCTGGCGGTTGGTGCGTGCCTGACACAGAAGCCGAAGCACTTCCCGCTCTCGCCCCGATAGATCGAGTTCCGCGGTGGAACCGGTACTGGGGCGCTGGCCACGCACGTAGCGGTCCAAGACGCGGCTGGTGGGTCCGGGCGAGAGGACCTTACCGCCCCCGTGGACGGTCCGAATCGCCGCCGCGATCTCGGCGGCAGGCGTGGTCTTGAGAAGGAAGCCCGAAGCGCCGGCGGCGATTCCGCCATCGAGGAAGGTATCGTCATCGAAGGTGGTCAATAGGAGTACCCGGGTATGACCGCCGGTGGCGAGGATCCGCGAGGTTGCTCCAATGCCATCCAGAACCGGCATCTGGATGTCCATGAGTACGACGTCCACCATGTGGTCGTGGACAAGATCAACCGCCTCGGCGCCGTTGGTGGCGGTGGCCACTATTTCGATACCGTTTTCCCGACCGAGGAGCATGGATAGCGAGTCGAGCACGATGGCGTCGTCATCCACGATGACAACGCGGATCGGACTGGGCTGGGTGTTTTGGCTCACGGTTTGCCCTTTTCGTTGGTCGGTGTGAGGGTGAGGGTGGTGGTTAGGTCGGGTGTGGGGGGTGCGGGGTCTAGTGGGGTGTTGGTGTCTTGTCTCAGGAGGCGCAGCATGGTGCGCAGGTCGAGGACTGATTGGTGGCCGGTGGTGATGATGTCGTCTAGGGCGGTGTTGATCTGGTCGGTGTGGTTGGGGTTGTGGAGGTGGGCTTGTGCTTGTTGGGCGCGCAGGACGATTTGGGTGTTGGCGCGGGCGAGGGTGTCGTGGAGTTCGCGGGCGATGAGGGCGCGCTGCTCGCGCAGGGCTTGGGCGTGAGCGGCCTGGGCCCGGGAGACGTTGGCGTCAGCAAGCCGCAGAGGTGCGGCGATACCCATACAGACGGCAATCCACAACACCTGGCTGATGAACAGGTCATTCATCTTCGTTCCCGCCTGCCAGGCTAGGAGGTTGCCGGCCACCATGGCCATCACAATGACAATAGCCTGCCGATACCCACCCCGACGAACGAGTACGTACACGGCGAACCATCCGGCCATCACCAATCCGGGTCCCTGAGCGTCTACGAGCCCGTGTGCTGCGCCTAGTGCGAGGATGATCGTGGCGGTCCAGGGGCGTCGGGGGATCAACAGCAGCGCCCACGACACCACTAAACCCACCGCGTCGGTGAAAGTGAACCTCTGGAACAGCACCGGCAACGCGGAGAAGGCCAGGCTGAAGGCCGTGAAGACGCTGAGTTCACGGTGGGCGTGCCACGCAGCACGAAGCCGACTCGGCGCGGCGTCGAGCACTGGACGAGGCAGGGTCGGCATGGGAGACCTTTCAAGACTGCCCACAGACTAGCCCACATCATGAGCCTCCTACCAAAGTAGGAGTGGTCGTGGAGGGAAGCCGGAACAGCCGGCTCCCGCTGCTGTGTCATGGTCGAGTTATCCGAAGGCTCGACCATGAAAGGAGACTGTCGTGCAGCCGGTGGTTGTTCTCGGCGTGTGCCAGTCATATGCGGGACGCCAGGTGCTGCGGGACGTGGATCTGGTGGTGGAGCGGGGGGCGTTCCACGGTGTGATCGGTCCCAATGGTGCTGGTAAGACGACGCTGGTGGAGATCATCCAGGGTGCGCGCCGTGCTCAGGCGGGCAGTGTGGAGCTGCTGGGTCGGGCACCGTTGCCGCGTGATCCGCGTCTGCTGGTGCGGGTGGGGATTCAGCCGCAGGCCACGGCCTTCTTTTCTCGTGCCACGGTGTGGGAGCACCTTTCCGCCATCGCCGCGATATTCGGCGCCTCACAAGCACGGGCTGAGCAACTCATTGAGGCCATGGGTCTGGGACACGTGCGCAACTCGCGTGTGGAGCGGACTTCTGGTGGTGAGCGGCAGAAGTTGGCGGTGGCCTCGGCGATGGTGCATCGGCCGGAGGTGTTGTTCTTGGATGAGCCGACGGCGGCTCTGGATGCGACGGCTCGTCATGACCTGGTGGCCATGCTGGCGTCGGCGCGTGAGGAGGGCACGACGGTGGTGTATACGACTCACCATCTGGAGGAGGTCGAGCGCCTGTGCGATGTGGTCACCATTCTTGATGGTGGCCGGGTGGTGACGACGGCCTCTCCCTCTGCTCTGGTTGCCGGTGTGGGTAGTGATGCCTCGGTGCTGCTGCCCGGGGCGGTGCCGTATTTGGAGGCGGTGACCGGCCTGGATGTGGTGACGGCTGCGACCGTGAGTGCGGACGGGTTGGTGGTTCACGTGCGTGACGTGGGTGAGGCGTTTGCGGCTCTCGGTGCTGCGGGTGTGCCGACCGCAGGCGCGCAGGTGCATGGCCCGACTCTGGAGGATGCGTTTACGGACCTCACAGGAAAGGAGTACGAGTCATGACTCCCTTCAAAGCCCTAACAGTTTCCCTGGCGCGCACCAATCTGCGTGATCCGGCCACCATGTTCTTCTCCTATGTATTACCTCCGGCACTGCTGGTTGTCCTTGCCTTGACCATGGGTGACCAACCAGGGATGGACGGCCATGACATCGTTGACCTCATCAGCCCCAACGTCATGGGCTTTGGAGTGGCTTTTGTTGGCATGTTCGCCGGTGCCGTAACAATTGTCGAGTGGCGGGAGAACGGAGTCGGACGTGTTCTGCGCAGCGCGCCAATGACCGTGAGCTCAATCCTCGCCTCGGCGCTGGCCGTCGCCGTCGCCTCCGCTCTCGTGCAGGCGGTGCTCGTCGTGCTCACCGGGTTTTTGCCGGCGGTCGGCGTGACGTTGTCGCCATGGGCGATCTTAACCGTGGTGCCGGTGTTCTTGGGCACTTTAGTCTTCTACTCGCTGGGCATGCTCGTCGGCCTGGTGCTGCCCACCGTCACCGCAGTCTCCCTGGCGGTTATGATCATGGTTCTGCCCATGGGCTTCACCTCCGGTGCGGTGCTGCCGCTGAAGATTCTGCCGGGATGGATGCAGACGCTTTCTGGCTTCCTGCCGCTGACCTACCTGCTTGACGCGTTGCGCTGGCCGCTGACGGGCGTTGCCGAGCCGAGTGACGCGCTGATCGGGCTCGGCGTCACTGGCGTCGTCGGGGCGGCACTGTTTTGGGCAGCCACCAAGCTGATGCGCTGGACGTGAGATGCTGGAGCGGACCGTCCTCGGCGCGTGCCGCGTCGGCTGCTGGGGCTGACCGTTGTCGGAGTTACATTGGGCGGTGGGGCGTAGTGGTGGCTGCGCTCCTCCGGGGCAGCGGCCGGCAACCAGCCAGCAACAGCAGCCGATAATCCGGAGGTAGTCAGGGTAATGTCCTCCAGCTATTTTCCGGCGCTGCGCAGGCGCAGGGAGTTGGTGACCACGATGACGCTGGAGGCGGCCATGGCGGCGCCGGCGATCATCGGGTTGAGCATTCCGGCTGCGGCCAGGGGGATCGCGGCCACGTTGTAGGCGAAGGCCCAGAACAGGTTCTGTTTGATGATTCGCAGCGTGTCCCGGCTGATGCGGATGGCCGTCACCACGGCGTCCAGGTCGGCGCGCACCAGGGTGATGTCCGCGGCCTCGATGGCCACGTCCGTGCCCGACCCCATGGCGAAGCCGAGCCCGCGCGTGCCCGCCTGAGCCAGGGCCGCGGCGTCATTGACGCCATCGCCGACCATGCCCACCACGCGGCCCTCGTCTTGCAGACCGGCGATCACATCGCGCTTGTCGCCCGGCAGCACCTCGGCGCGCACGTCGGCGGCGTCGATACCGACCTCCCGAGCCACCCGGGCGGCGGTGCGGCGGTTGTCACCGGTCAGCAGCATCGGCCGGACGCCGAGCTCGCGCAGTGCGGCAACCGCCTCCCGGGAGGAGGAGCGCACCGTATCCCGCACGGACAGCACCGCCCGGGCGACGCCGTCCACGGCGAGTACGACGGCCGTCGCCCCGGACTCCTGCGCGGCGGCGACGGCGTCGGTCGCCTGCGTGGGCAGGTCCACGCCCTGCTCCGCCAGCCAGGCGGGGCGGCCCACCCGGACCCGGTAGGCGGTTCCGTCCAGTGACACGGTGCCGGACACGCCCCGCCCCTCGTGGTTGGAGAAGTCCCGCACCGCCGGTACCTGCTCGAGCCGTTCCTTGGCGGCCTCGGTGATCGCCCGGGCCACCGGATGCTCGCTGGCGGCCTCCACGCTTCCCGCCAGGGCGAGGGCGGCGGCCTGTGTACCGCTGAGCCCCGGGGCGGGGTGGGAGAGGTCCTCGAAGGCGTGGTGGGGCTGGCGGGAGCGATCCGAGGAACGAGGATCGCGGATGGTATCCGAGAGGGTTTCTCCCACCCCGCCCTCTACTTCGGCGGCGTCCCAGGTGACGATCCCGTCGGCGTCCAGGCGCATGCGGCCCTCGGTGACGGTGCCGGTCTTGTCCAGCACGATCGTGTCCAGCGTGCGCGTGGACTCCAGCACCTCCGGGCCCTTGATGACCACGCCGAGCTGGGCGGCGCGCCCGGAGCCGACCAGCAGCGCCGTCGGCGTCGCCAGCCCCAGGGCGCAGGGGCAGGCGATCACCAGCACGGCAACGGCGGCCATGAATGCGTGCTGCGCCGGGTGCCCCAGCAGCAGCCACACCGCCAGCGTGGCCAGGGCCAGTACGATCACCGCGGGCACGAACACCCCGGAGATGCGGTCGGCCAGCCGCTGCACGGGCGCCTTGCCGGCCTGCGCGTCGGTGACCATTGCGCCGATGCGCGCCAGCGAGGTCCCCGCGCCCACCGCCGTCGCCCGCACCAGCAGCACGCCGGAGGTGTTCATGCAGCCGCCGGTGACGGCGTCGCCGGGGCCGGTCTCCACCGGCACGGATTCACCGGTGAGCATGGACGCGTCCACGGCGGAGCGGCCCTCGATGACCACGCCGTCGGTGGCGATCTTCTCGCCCGGCCGCACCACGAACAGGTCTCCGGCGGCCAAGGCGTCTATCGCGACCGTCTCCTCGGAGCGGGTGGCATCGGGTAGGGGGGCGCCGTCGTCGTCGAGCACGTCGACGGCGTCGGTGGAACCGGCGGGGGAGGTCAGTGTGACCCGGGTGGCCTGGGTGGCGCCTAGCTGAAGCAGGGCGCGCAGAGCGTCGCCGGAGCGGAAGCGGGCGCGTGCCTCCGCGTAACGGCCCGCCAGCAGGAAGGTGGTCACCCAGGCGGCGGACTCGAAGTACATGTGCACCTGGTGCCCCTGGGCGCGCGGGATGAACTCCATGCTCATGCGCATGCCCAGTTCGCCGGCGCCGCCGAAGAGCAGTGCCCACAGACTCCAGCCGGTCGCGGCGATCACGCCCAGCGACACCAGCGTGTCCATGGTGAAGGCACCGTGGCGGATCGCCCGGAAGGCCGCCTGGTGGAAGGGCCAGGCGCCCCAGGTCGCCACCGGCAGGGCCAACGCCGCCAGCACCCACTGCCAGCCGGTGAACTGCAGCACCGGAAGCATTGACAGCGCCATCACCGGGATCGACAGCACCAGACTGACGATCAGTCGGGTGCGCAGGTACTCGGCGCGGTCGGCCTGCGACTGGCCGAACACGGGGGGCGGTGTCGGCGGCGTCGCGGAGTCCGGGGCAGTCGACGTGCCGACGGGCCCGGTGTCGGCGGCGGTATCGGTATTCGGGAGGAGTGCCCCGGCGTTGTCGGACTCGGAGGTGCTCGCCGTACCGGATCCGGGAGCCCGCTCGGCGCGGGCTTCGGCGGTGGTGTTGGAAGTGGCGTCGGGCGCCGGGGCGCCGTCGTCGGCGCGGAGCTCGGTACGGTCGGTGACGGTGGCCGTATAACCGGCCCGGGCTACCGCGTTGATCAGTTCCTCGTTGGACACCGGCTGCGTCAGCGTGACCTTCGCGGACTCGGTGGCGAGGTTTACGGAGGCCTCGACCCCGTCGAGCTTGCCCAGCTTCTTCTCCACGCGCGCCACGCAGGAGGCACAGGTCATCCCCCCGACCGCGAGGTCGACGGTGGCGACCGGCGCCGGGCTGGGGGCGAGGTCGGTGGTGGTGGGCTGAGTCGGCTCAGACATGTGTTGATCGGCCTCCAGTGTGAGCTCAGGCGGCGTCGCGTTCGACGGCGTCGAGGGTGTAGGCGCCCGCCTCGTCAATGGCCTCGGCCAGGGCGGCGTCGGACAGGACGACGTCGGAGACGACCGTGGCCACGGACTGGCCGCCCTTGTTGAGAATGACGGAGACGTTCTTGACGCCGTCGAGGGCCTCCAGCTCCTCGGTTACATGGGTGACGCAGTGGTCGCAGGTCATCCCCGAGATCCTCAGGGTGGTGGTGCGGTCGACGCCGTCGGCGGTGAACTCGGACATGATGGGCTCCTTGATTTCGGTGTGCGGTTTTGGGTCTGGCTTGCGGGCGGCGGATGCCGGCGTGGGCGGGCGCAGCCCGCGAGGCGGGGTCAGGACTTGACCAGGCGGGCGATCGCGTCGGAGGCCTCGCGGATCTTGGCGCGGCCCTCCTCGTCGGAGGACTGCGCCGCGTGCAGGACACAGTGGTTCATGTGATCCTCGAGCAGGCCGAGGCTGACGGCCTGTAGCGCCTTGGTGACCGCGGAAACCTGGGTGAGTACGTCGATGCAGTAGGCGTCCTCCTGGACCATGCGCGAGATGCCGCGCACCTGGCCCTCGATGCGGCTGAGCCGCTTGAGGTAGTCCTCCTTGGTTCCCGTATATCCGGCCATCACTCCTCCTGCCCGTACGTGGTGCACGTAGTGCCGGCCGATCTGTGCTGACCGACGGCCCTTACGATACCCCTAGGGGGTAGGGGTTGCAATGCCCGTTGGGTGGACCGGACACCTCACCACGAACGCTTGCTGCGACCCTTCGCCTCCTGGTGTACGGGAGTTTGCCGCACACCAGAGAACAAAGCCTCGGAGCAGGGTGCAAAGTGTCGGGGAAGGCGACGGATTCGGCGGCTGGCACCCGATGTCTGAAATCTGGCTGCTTGCAGCTGCATTCAGTGGGGGAGGTGGCGAGACCCAAGCAGATGGCACGCAGGTGGTGTCACAAAGTGCACCACTTTCATTCGTGTCGATGTACGGCCGACACTGTGATCCGCGTAATCATGCGGATGTCCGTAGAGGGTCACCCACGGCCTGTGCTGAAACTGGTGCATTCCGTGACAGCGATGCGGGTGGTTCCCCGTATCGAGGCTCTCGTCAGGAGGAGAGTGTGGGAGGGATGATGCCTGGGCTGAGATGCATCGGCTGTGGGATGCTGGTCATATGACTGAGCAGCGCGTCCCCGCGGACCTGGAGGCCTCATGGGCTCCGATCGGCTGGGAACCCAGCGACATCGGCTTCGACGACGCCCCCTTCGGCAGTGTCCTGGGCGACCCGCTCATGGGCTCGCCCATCTTCGACGTCTCGGTGCTAGACGCCGCGCCCGCGTCCGACGTCGAGGGCGCCCAACCGCGCCCCGCGCAAACATCCGGCGCGTCGCGTCCCGCTGCAACGGCACCACCCAGTAGCCGCACGCAGCACCAGCAGACGACGCAGCGGGCCAGCCACCGTCAGTCCACTGCTCGCCCCCAGGCGCAGCCCCCCTCACGGCCTGTTTCCGCCCCTTCCGGCTATGGGCTGACGCCTACGGCGTCCGGTAGTGGACCCGTGGGGCTGCCCGGCACAACGCCGACGCAGGCCGCTCCCGGTGCCGCGGGCCGGAGCCCT
This sequence comes from Actinomyces sp. Z5, assembly GCF_003287795.1. Taxonomy (NCBI): domain Bacteria; kingdom Bacillati; phylum Actinomycetota; class Actinomycetes; order Actinomycetales; family Actinomycetaceae; genus Actinomyces; species Actinomyces sp. Z5. Next base: position 87,976 of record NZ_QMIN01000071.1, on the reverse strand, counting down.
TACCCACGCCCGCAGGTGCGAATGCCCCAGCAGCCCGGTGCGGCCGTGTCGGCCAACGCGGCGCAGAACGTACCGCAGGCACCGCGGCCGCGTCCGCCGGCCCGGCAGGATCCCTACGGACGCCCTCCGGCCTCGGCGCCAAACGGCTCACGCCCGGCACCCCAACCGCGCAATCAGAGCAATCAGAACCAAGACACCAGCAACATCGAGAAGCTGGTGGCAACCGGGATCGGCTGGGTGGTCTTCATCCTGATCATGATCGTCTTCGCCAGCATGTGAGGCCCCGCCGCGCCTCGACGCCCGAGTCGTCTGGGCGCGTCGTCGCATACGGCGCACGCCGTCGTCGAAGGCGGCACCATCGCAGGTCGGCGCTCCTGCGGCACTGCGGCTCAGTCGTCCAGGTGACCAACCAGGCGGGCGGCCAGGCCCGTGTAGGTCGCGGGCGTCAGCGCCAGCAACCGCGCCTCGACGTCGGCGGGCATGCCCAGAGAGGAGATGAACTCGCGCATGGAGGCGGCCGTGACCCGCTTGCCGCGCGTGAGTTCCTTGAGCCGCTCGTAGGGGTCGGCCATGCCGGTGGCCCCGGCCACCGACGCCGCGCGCATGGCTTGCTGCACCGGCTCGCCCAGGACCTCCCAGGTGGCGTCGAGGTCCTCCGCCAGGCGGGAGTGGTCGACGTCGAGCCCGGCCAGGCCGCGGCGAATGTTGTCGATCGCCAGCAGCGAGTGCCCGAAGGCCACGCCCACGTTGCGCTGGGTGGTGGAGTCCGTCAGATCGCGCTGCAGGCGGGAAGTGACCAGGGTGGCGGCGAGCGTATCCAGCAGGGAGCAGGAGATCTCCAGGTTCGCCTCCCCGTTCTCGAAGCGGATCGGGTTGACCTTGTGCGGCATGGTGGAGGAGCCGGTGGACCCCTGCGCACTCAGGCGCTGGCGGAAGTAGCCCAGCGAGATGTAGGTCCAGACATCGGTGGCCAGATTGTGGGCGATCCGGTTGAAGCGGGCGACGTCGGCGTACAGCTCCGCCTGCCAGTCGTGGGACTCGATCTGGGTGGTGAGCGGATTCCAGGTCAGGCCCAGGGACTCGACGAAGGCGCGGGCGATCTGCTCCCAGTCGGCGCCGGGCACCGCGACCACGTGCGCGCCGAAGGTGCCGGTGGCGCCGTTGATCTTGCCCAGGTACTCGGCGGCCTCCACCCGCGTGGCCTGGCGGCGCAGCCGATGGGCCAGAACCGCCAGTTCCTTGCCGAGCGTGGTGGGGGTGGCCGGCTGGCCGTGGGTGCGGGCGAGCATGGCGGCGTCGGCGTGCTCGCGGGCCATGGCGGCCAGGTCGTCCACCAGCCCGCGGGCCGCCGGCAGCCAGACCTGCGCGACGGCGTCGCGAATGGTCAGCGCGTAGGCGAGGTTGTTGATGTCCTCGCTGGTGCAGAAGATGTGGACGATCTCGTGCACCTCGGGCAGCGCCGTGGCGCCCAGGACGTCCGGGGCGGCGTCCAGGCGCCGCTTGAGCAGGTACTCCACCGCCTTGACGTCGTGGCGGGTGACCGCCTCGATCTCGGCCAGCTCGGCGATCTCCGCCGCGCCGAAGGAGTCGACGACGCCGCGCAGGTAGGTCTTCTCGGCGTCGGACAGCGTGGGGGCGCCGGGCAGCACCCGGTGGTCGGTGAGGTGGATGAGCCACTCGACCTCCACGCGCAGGCGTGCCCGGTTCAGGGCCGCCTCGGACAGGTAGTTGACCAGTGGCGCGGCGGCGGCGCGGTAGCGGCCGTCGAGCGGGCCGAGGGCGATGGCTGGGGAGACGGTGGCGAGGTCGACCATGACGCCGATTCTGCCAGCTGCGGCGGTGGCGGGGGCGGGCGTCTCAGACGGGAGTCAAGCGCGACGTAGTGACGGTAGAACCCTGGCGTCCCTGGAACACGATGAAGCCCGCTGTCTTCAGATGATCAAGCGCCCATTTGACCTGGCGGCCGGTCAATCCCGTCGCCTCGGTGATCTGCGCGCGCGTTTTCGGTGTGGTCAGACAGGACCAGACCGCGGCGGCATTGGCGGAAACAGCGATTACTTCCTCAGGAACCTGGTCTTCGACCTCGTGGTTCGAGTGTTCCGAGCTGTCGGGCTGTTGTTCGATCGGGGCGAGAGCATAAGACGTTGAGCCCTTCGTTCCTGAAACTTCGGCGAGCCCCAGGTTGACAAGCTCCTGCAGCTGTCGCCGCGCTTGCGCGGAGTCAAGGCCGAATCGACGTCGATGGGTGGAGTTTGTCCAGGATCGGCCGTGTCTCATCTCTGCCAGGGCATGACGCTGGTCGACTCCAAACCCCTCGGTGTCGAGGTCGGCGAGCCAAGTCAGATCGGCCGGCGATAGCAGGACCGCCCTCGGCAACAGCGCCGTGAATCGTACGCCGGTGTCCTGGAAGCGGACAGGCTCCATATCGGCTTGGCGCAGGGCTTCGCGCACAGCACGGATGCCGGTTCCCAGACCCTCAATCATGCGACGTCCATCGGCGTCGGTGGTGAAAGTACAGATGTCGTACAGGCGCTCGTTGACGGCCGACTTACCGTCACGAGTACCCAACTGATCCACGGTCAGTCCCCACAGGCCGCCGGGGCTTGAGATGATGAGACGGTCGCGCGTCAGGCGGATCTCCACTCCTTTCGATAAGGCTGGCTCAGACAGATCGCGGTGGACCAGCGCGTTAGCAATCAGTTCGCGAACGGCGACCGGCGGGTATTCGTACACGTTGCGGGCGTGTCCGTACTCGCCGAGCTCGATGTTGGTGCGCGCATTCTGAGACACCCACTCAACGGCTGCGGTAAGCATTCGCGGAATCGGTCCGTCGATCCTGAGCCGGTCGGTGGCCCGTGAGCCGCCTTCATCGCCTGTGGCCACCGCCGTGATTGCCAGAGTAGGGAACTGTCTCTGCGGGTAGGGCGTACAGGCCGGCTACCGTTGCTACGCGCTCCTCCGTCAGGATGTTCAGGTTGAGCAGGACGTCTGCGTCCGACTGTTCCCTCAGTGCGGTTGACTCCGCCCGTGCGTTGCGTATGAAGCTCTTTACCAGGTCCGGGTCGAGATTATCTATCGAGGTACCCGGGACAGAAAGCGTGTCCCCACGGGGACGTTGATGACGTATCAGGAGTTACTGCTCCTCCTGGAGTGACATCCAATAATCGCCGTCGTACTGACGCAGATAGGAGGCGCCGTTCTCCTTCCAACGGCAGGGCTTGGCGTTGGTCGGCACCTCCTGCACATTCGCTACGACCACCGTCCTGCTCTCGAGCTCTATGCTGCGGACGTCGACCAGGATCTCGGTGGAGAATCCCTGACGGGCCTGAGAGACCAGTGCCTGAATCTGCTCGCGTGGATCCTGGAGCCCGACGACTGCTACCGGGTTCACCCCGAGGAGGATTGTGCCCCCGCTGGGGAGGTCGGCAAAGGCAGACAGGGGCTGGCCGAGCGCATCGCGGGAGTACTCGGAAAAGGTCTTCGCCTCAAGATCCAGGCAGTCGCCGCCCTCGAGTTCGAGTCGGGCGAGAGCCTCCAAGAGATCCTGCTCGTCGACAATCATGTACAAGAGTGTGTAAGAGTCCGTGCTGAGTGTACAAGAGGCGAGGTGCGACTGTATAAGAGTGTCTATGAGGCTGTACAAGAGCGTATAAGAGGCGCACGGACTGTTCGTTGTCCACGCGCCGGACTTCGTTGGTCAGGACAGGCTGTGAGCGTCGACAGGAGGCCGGCAACGGCGCCCTAGCATGGCGCCATGTCCGAAGAAGTGCGGCAGTTGACCGCGGGCGACCTGGCGAGTAACGAGATGCACGCATTGATGCGTGAGGCCGCTGGACTTCCCGGTGCCGAGATCCGCAGGATCCTCGCAGAGGAGCTACCCGGCATGGTTGTCTTCGGCACCGGGGCAGAGGGGCATCCCTCCTCCATGGCCGCGTGCGTAGTACAAAGGGACCACGTGCTGCTGGAGTACCTCGCCGTGGCCGCCGGTTCGCGCGGGCGCGGGATCGGCCGCCTACTGGTGGGCCAGGCTGCCCGGCTGGGCTCCCTCGTGGTCGCGGAGACCGCCGACGACGCCGTCGACTTCTACCGTGCCCTGGGTTTTCAGGTTGCGCCCGCACTCGAGGACCCGCGTTGGCCCGGCTGCGCCCGCTATCGGTGTGTGCTGAATCAGCGATGATTGGCCGGGACGACGCCGTACCTGTCACGACCCTGCCGGAGGCGTAGGCCCGTGTGATCCGATGCGACGATTCGAGCGTTGACGTGACGGTTCGGCAGGTAGCCCCGACGATTCGCTGTGAATGGCGACGGTTCGTCATGAACGGCGACGGTTCGGGCGTCTACCTCACGGACCGTCGCAGCAAGTGGCGAATCGTCGCCCTTAACGGGCTCTTCGCGTTGGTGGGTGTGGTTGGTGGGGGTGGGTGCTGTCAGCTGGAGTGCGGGGGTCGGGCCTTTTCATTGATGCCTGGGTCAGTAGCGTTTGAGGTGCGTGTGCTGTGGCTGGCGGCGGGTGCATCGCCAACGCCGGGCTCCCGGGGTGCGTCTGCTACGTCGCTTCGCTGCCGGGCGCGGGTCGGTCGGGGTGCTGGGAGGGGGTGGGTT